>CAYWXC010000001.1:0-32210 GCA_964462345.1 Microcaldota archaeon
CAACTTCCAATTCATTATCTGTGACAGAGGCATACTCTAGATTTATTCCAAAATCCGTGTATATCTTGCTAAGCTTGCTCACCTTTGGGTGAACGACTGGTTTTATACCAACCTCGTTTAATATGTGTATCAGCTCCTGTGATTTTCCTAAAGCATAAGCCCCAAAAAGAACTATTCCTTTCTCGCTTTTCGAAAGGACATACTTCTGGATATTTTCTATAGTCTCATCTTTATCATCAAATATGATCTCGGGAAATGGGTATGTCGAGTCTAAAATGGCTTTGTCTGCCTTTTTCGTCTTGATCTTCTCAGCCACAGCCGATTCGTGCATCTGAAAATCACCACTGTATACTGCAGAATATCCATCACCCTGGATGAAGAGTTGCTTTGATCCTAAGATATGTCCTGCGCTAAGCAGCTCCATTCCATCAGGAATGCAGCACGTCTTTATATCCATCTTTTTCCTTTCCTCTATCAGTTTTTTTGTAGGCTGGCTCATCAGGGCTTCCTTTCCCTTCCTAACACCTGATATGTGGTCGAAATGCGCATGGGAAACAAATCTAAGATTCGAATCTTTTTCTCCAGAATCCAAGGCTATGCTGTAGTTCCCAACCCTTAACTTCATCTGTGTCGCCATCTAACCCCTTGATTTTAAAGCTTAAAATAATTCTAGCAAAAGGCACTACCCAAAAGTAATAAATAATTTCCACAAGTAAAAAGATATACTGGGTTGTCTTCATGGTTGAAAAACTTTTGATAATAGGGGGAGGGCCGGCCGGCCTTTCTGCAGCAATATATGCATCAAGAGAAGGGTTTAATCCGTTAGTTATAGCTGGAATGAATGCCGGGGGCCAGCTGCTTCTCACCTCTGTAGTGGAAAACTTCCCAGGATTTCCTGACGGAGTAGACGGTCCTGTGATAATAGACTTAATGCGTAAGCAGGCAGAAAAATTCGGCACCAGATTCGTTGACCAAAATGTCACGAAAGTTGATTTCAGCAAGCACCCCTTTTGGGTATCAACAGAGGACGCAGAGTATGAAGCCGATTCTGTCATAATAGCTACCGGAGCAAATGCAAAGTGGCTTGGACTCAAATCAGAAAAGGGGCTTATAGGGAAGGGGGTCTCTAGTTGTGCTACATGCGATGGTCCATTCTTCAGGAATAAGGACGTTATTGTGGTCGGCGGTGGAGATACTGCCATGGAAGACTCGCTATTCTTGACAAAGTTTGTAAATTCCGTAACAATAGTGCATAGGAGAGAGGGGCTTCGGGCGAGCAAGATAATGCAGGAGCGTGTCAGATCAAATCCAAAGATAAAATTCATATGGGACACGGTTGTCGATGAGGTCCTTGGCGAAGAAAAGGTCACTGGGGTCAAACTGAAGAATCTCAAGACTGGAGAGACCAATGAGATGAAGGCGGATGGCTTGTTTGTTGCGATAGGATATTCTCCAAATACCTCAATGTTCGAGGGTCAAGTAGCTCTTGATGAACAAGGCTATATTGAGGCAGACGAAGAAGTCAAAACAAATATTGAAGGCATCTTTGTTGCGGGAGATGTTGCTGATAAGGTCTTTAGGCAGGCCGCCACGGCGAGCGGGAGCGGTGTTAAAGCAGCGCTTCTTGCAAGAGAATATCTTCTAAATCTGGATTACAAAAACAAAGACTGAATCTAAGAAAATTCTGCTATGCTCTTCTGGCCTTTCTGCTTGAGGAGTCCTGAAACCCTAACCCCTATCTTCCTTACTTTCCTGCCTTTTTCTGCATTTTCCTCAAATAATTTTTCAGCAATGGAGACAATCTCCTCAAAATTCTTTGTCTGCCTTACACTCTTCCCCTTAAGCCTCTCTGAAAAGTCTGGATACCTTATCTTTATCGTAACTGTCTTGAATGAAAAACCCATTCTTGAAAGTTCGGAATAAACTTCCTCAGAAAGCTTTCTTATTGCGACATTGATCTCATTCTTGTCCGAAGTGTCTCTCTCGAAAGTTCTTTCTCTGCCTATGGATTTAATCTCGCTGTTCTCTATAACTTCACTCTCATCGATCCCATTTGCTGAATTGATAAGTTCTATCCCAAAGGATCCAAGCTCATCGCGAAGGAGCATTGGATTTGCATTCGCCAATTTTTCTACAGTATCATAACCTATCTTCTCAAGGCGTTCTTTTGTCTTTCTTCCAACTCCATATAACTTTCCAACAGGCATATTTTTTAGGAAATCCTTGGTCTCTTCTGTCTTTACTACCTTTATCCCATCGGGCTTAGCCTTCTCACATGCCATCTTTGCCATAAGCTTGTTTGTGCTTATCCCAACGGAGCACGGAAGGCCTAGCCTTTCCTTTATCTTTTTCTTCAGTGCCTTGGCAATATCAAACGCTTCATCGTAGCTAGATGCTTTTTTTGATACGTCTACAAAAGCCTCATCTATGCTCACTTCTTCCATCTTTTCCGATACCTCTCGTATCAATGCCATTACTTTCTTTGACTCAGCCTCATAATACTCGAAATCTTCTGGCAAAAAAAGTGCGTCCTTCTTTAGGTTTTTTGCCTGTGATAATGGCATGCCGCTATGTATTCCGTACTTTCTTGCTTCGTAATTACAAGTCATTACAACTCCACGCCCTTCTGCAGACCCCGTTCCAACTATCGTTGGCCTTAAGCGCGCTTCCTTGTTTCTAAGCTCTTCGCACGCTACAAAAAAATAATCCATATCTATAAGAAGTATGAGTCTCACAGCTACACCTTGGCAGATCAATGACTGAGCTCTCTAACAAGCCCATGAGGGGCAGCTTCCTTGAATGTCTGTGAATGGAATTTGTAGATAGCTACATCATGCGATTTCCAAAGGTGCTTCTCAAGTCCAGCCCCAACGCACAGCTCATTGAGCAATTCTTCTATTCCAAATCCCTTATCAATAGCTTCCATTGGCAGGATGACATTGCTATTGTAACCATATTTGAGCATGAGCCCATCCCTGCCTATCTTAATGGCCTTTTTAATATCCTCAGCCTTTCCTGCTATCTTCATTGGTCTTGTCAGCAGGCTGACTTCAACAACCATCTCATCAAATTCTAGGTGGGATATCGGTACATGTTTAGGATCTTCAGTAGATGCCGCTATTGCAGCTTCGGGAAGCATCCTCTTGATCTTCCCTATTGGCCTCAAGAATCCCATCCTTCCCCTCGGGCTTCCTGTAGGATAATGCTCTATGCTTACAAAAATTCCTATCTCATCATCAAATTCGGAGAGCCTTCTCTCTATTAATCTGATATTGAATATTGGCGAAGATATGAATAACTCTATCGAATTCCTGGCTTCACGCACAAGCTTTTCGCCTTCTTCAACCGAGAACCTCCTCATCATCTCACTATCCTAAACATTCAAAGGTATTTAATATTTAGTGTGGATCGCCTTCCCTCTTTCCTCCAAGCAATATCTTGAAAAGGAAGATACAGAAGATCAGAAGGACTCCTGCAAGCATGAATGTTGGGCCGTATCCGAAGCTTATAGAGAGGTATCCTGAGGTAAGTGCGCCCATGAAGCTGCCGACAGAGACGAGGCTGCTGTAAACCCCAAGCGTCGAACCCTTCTTGCTTCCGCCTATAGCTTCAAAGAGCAATATGCTCGATGCTGTATAATAAACAGCGTATGAGAGCCCCGCAGCGATGGGATAAAGGATCAAGTTTGTCCCGAATATCATGGAGCTGCCAGCCAGAAGAAACGTTACTCCTATCAATATATAACCAAGGCTTCTTCCTGCAAGGGAGAATGAGATGACGCTCTTTGTCTCCTTCTGGTCTACAATCTTGTCATAGTAAAAGAATGCCAGCACTTGGATTATCGTTCCAAGTAAGATTACTGCAAAGACTATCGACTCGCTTAAGCCTATCTCCTTTAGGCCTACTGGGTACTCTGTATTGAATACATTGGTTCCGAAATAGAAGAGAACGGCTATCATGTAAAGTATGAATAAATATCTGGATCTCCCATCAGCGCCATAAACGGCAGAGAAAACCTTCTTGAAAGAGCTCTTTCTTGGAACTCTCAGGAATATCAGCGGGTGCATTATCAATCTCACTATAAAAGCATCTACATTCTGGACAAGAGATGATCTCTTTACCAAAGACTCTGGTTCCTTAAGCATCTTGAGCGTCAAGAAGGCAGCTCCGAAAGAAGCGAGAGCCAATATCAACGTGAGATCAAGCAGGCCATTGATTCCAGCTACAAACGCAGTGATGATGAATGCTACCACAAGGCCAACTATCGTCCCAAGGCCAGAAAGCATCTGTAGCAAGGAAAAATTATGGCCCCATCTCTTCTCCTCTGCCGTTTCCATCACCAAAAGGCTTATCGGCGCCGCGCTTGCCGCTGTTATGAATGATTGCACCGCATATATTAGTATTACATCATCGATACTTCTGACCATGTATATTCCGAGAAGCGCTAGCCCAACTCCGAGATAGGATATGAAGATGAGGGGCTTCCTTCTCTCCAGATAATCAGATATCTTTCCCCAGAGGATCAAAGAGGGTATGGAGACAAGTATTGATAGAGATATGGCGTAGGCAACATGCACAGCATTGCCTCCAAGCTGCAATATGTAAAGAGCAACAAGCGTTCCAAGAGGGCCCATCGCTATATTGTATGGGAATTGTATGTACATCCATCTGTTGTTCGAGTCAATCCTTGCCACACTCTCTCCCCGATAGTATTGGCTGCTAAATTTATTAATATTGGTATCTTATCATGGGTCCTTTTGCTAGCGCCTTCTATACTTCCTATAAACCAAATATCCAAGATTTCCTAGCAATAAAGAGATAAGGACCAGATATATAATTTCAGACATTGCAAAAGCAGCGTACAGCAACGAGAGGAGTACGCCATAAAGTATCTCTATTTATTATTCGGGATGTTTTGGCTCCAATCAACATAACAAATGCAAAATAATAGTTGACCGAAGATATTGGGGCGATTAACTCTCCATGCGAAGCAGCATCTCTAGAAATAACAAAACTCAATGCGATGCTTACGAAAAGAATGAATGTGGGCCCGAGGAGATTTGAACTCCCGTCCTCCCGATTTCTGCCATTCGATTAAACTTTCAAAAAAGTTTATATCAGTCGGGTGCTCCAACCAGGCTAAGCTACAAGCCCATTTTTGCATTAATATATGAAGAGCTTCATTTATATTCTTTGCTTTCGAAGATGTCCGGAAGCGCTTCCTTGAATTTTTTAAGATCCTCTTCAATTTTTGGTATCCTTGACTTTGACCTCAGCGCTGCCGCAGGATGGAATGTGATCAAAAATTTCCTTCCATCTCTTTCTACTATCTTGCCGTGGTTTTTCTCAACGCTTCCATCTCCGAGCATTGTATTGCATGCAAGATTTCCAAGAAGTATTATTCCTTCAGGATTGATTGTGCTTAATTGCATCATAAGGAAAGGCATGCACGCTGCAACCTCTTCTTTAGTCGGAAGCCTATTTTTTGGCGGGAAGAACTGGACAATACTAAGGACATATGCTTTCTCTCTCTTAATCCCTGCGTTTTTCAGCATCCTGTTAAGAAGCTCTCCACTCCTCCCAACAAATGGCCTCATCCTTTTATCTTCTTCGGCTCCAGGGGCCTGTCCAAGTATAACTACTTTGGCATTCAATGGGCCTTCTCCCGGCACGAGCTTCTCACTAAGTTCCCAATCTCCTCTTCTTGATGGCAAAGAACTATATCGCTCATTTATCCTGGATATCACTTCTACTCTCCTAATATAATCATAAGCATGTCCCAACAACTCTCTTGAATTCCTAAACCGAATCTTTGATAGCGCAGTCCCATAATCTGCCCATTCAAAGGCTTTGTGCTCTGCTGAGATCTTAACATTCTTCTCATCTGCTTCTGCAAGGAAGAACTTTGCCCATTTGTGTATCTTCTCGCCTTTTTCCTGGAAAAAATACTCAATAACTTCGGAGAATCCGCTGATAATCTTTGGTTCCAACGCACTTTCTTCTCGTATCTCTCTGAGGGCTGCGATCTCTGGAGTTTCTCCCTCTTCTATATGGCCTTTCGGAAACCCGTAATCGCCTTTATTGCTTATCAGGAGCAGAAAAAGAAGCCTCTCTCCTTCTCTTTTGTAAACGACTGCACCGGCAGAAAACTCAAACTTCATTCCCTTACCAATCTATTCGATATACAGTATGCTCCTTCTAATTTTCTCTGCTCAGAGGAATTGCTTATTCTTGACAGCAGATTGGATGCGGATGTATAAACGCCGTTGTAATAATTGGGGCATGTCACATTTGCTATAATGCCTTCGCGCATCACTGTGTAAATGCTGATAACCGAAGAGCTATAGCTGCTCTCAGAATATGGGAATGAGCTCTGATATACAAAAAATTCTGTACCATTTGAAAGCAGGTCGTAAACCCTGCTAGTAACAGAATCATTATTGAAGAAAGTCGCATCTCCAAGAAGAGCGCCATTTGATAATAATTCTTTTGTTATGCTTGAATTCACGTTCGTTAGATAAATCACTATTGGGGATGAGCCTATACTCTTATTTGACAGTATGACAGCGGCTGAGTTGCCGTTTGTCGCAGTTAACGTTATGAATCCAGATAGGTTTAATTGGGAATTCGATAATCTTGCCACGCTCTGGTTTGTGAACTTGAATGCAGATGCTGAAGAGAGGATTGAAGGACTAACATTCAGCGATGTGTAATAATTCATTGTAAATGCTAAGATCAGCAGAGAGGAGAACACTGATATAAATATGCCTGCCTTATGGTTTGTAGTAGCTTTGAATACCCTTCTCTTACTAAAACGGGGCATTTCCAATCCGTATTTCTTAGCAACAAATAGCATGACTACTATCGAAGCATAAAATAGCAGAATTCCAGCCACAACATGTATAGAGAGAATTACACTACTTGGTCCGCCGAATAGCCATGCTGCAGCTATGCTTAACATCCTGACAAAATTGAGCAGTATGACCAGTATTACGCTTGAAGCCACCCAAATGGCCTTTTTCGAATTATTTCCATCATAAAAATAAGCAATTGGTATCATGAATAAGGCTATCGCAATCAGGGCTCCCACACCAACGCAACTCTGCCCTATGCTTATGTTAATTCCATTGGCGCTTATTGTTGTTGGTGCAAGGTAACTTATCTTCGCAAAGATGCTCAATAAAAAGTAAACAAGCTTTGTATTTAGTGCAGCAAACCCTTGATTTAATCTGATTAAGGGAATTAGTAATATTGGAGAAGCAGCAAGCGGATAAATCATCAATGGCCTCATATTATTGATATTCTTCGTTCCGAAGAGAAGAATAACAAGAGAGCATGCAAATAGGGGAAACAAAAGCATCTCTATCTTGTAGCTAGTAAATGCGAAGGAGAATAATATGTTGAGATAAATAAGGGCAACTATGAAAATCGCCATTCCTAGTATCCCAAATGCTATATCCTCTTTTCTAACATTCGGGTGTATGCGCTTCTTCGCCATGAATAATACTAATAATGGGAACATAAGCAAAGGTATTATGACGTATGTCGATGGATCCGTATCACTTATCGTGAATGACGTTGTCATAATTATATTTGCAATAGCAAAAAGTATCGATATAAAGAGTATCGCAAATGCTATTCTGCTATCATATTTCATAAATACACCTTTTAGTCCTCAGCCGATATAGGTTTCATCACTCTTCAGCAGTTACTCTTGTCTTCATAGGACAAAATATTATCTTTTGGCAGGTATATATAATTTTGCATTCAAATTGTGAAATATGGGACGGGAGAAATTCAGGTATCTGCCGCACACTGCAGACATCGCATACTTTTCTTATGGCTCTAGCAAGGAAGAAGCTATAGAAAACGCAGCACTAGGCCTTCTGAACATAATGCTCGATATCAAAAAAATAAGTGCATATGATTCTAAATCAAATAAGCTAAAAATAAGGGAGAAAGCTGAAAGCATAGAAGATCTTATCTGGTTTACTCTTCAGGATATCTTGTCAAACATAGATGCGAGAGCGTTAAAGGCGTACCGCTTTGAGATAAATTCCCTTAAAGAGACTAAATCAGGGTTAACTTTATCTGGCAGCCTCCTACACAAGAAGATGAGGGAGGACCTTTCATTGCTTGAGGTTAAGGCCGTGACTCCGCATGACTTGACAATATCAAAGAATAAAAAAGGTTATAAAATACATATTTTGGTTGATGTTTAAGGCAAATGTGAGATCCAGAAAGGATTATATTAATGTAATAAATAGCTCTATCAAGGTGAAATGATCAACAGGAAAACATCCATGCTTCTGCTTCTTTTTCTCTCATCTCTAATACTTCTTGCAGCATCTGTGTTGATGATACAACTTGTATCAGTTGCATATGGAGTCGGAGCGGGCGCATCTATACAGAGTGCAGCTGATCACTCCAACGTCACCAGCATATTGGAACCGTCAGCATCAAATCTTAATCCATTATACGCAACAATATTGTCGGAATATATGGTATTTATTGTCGGAATAGGAATGCTAATTTCTTCAGTACTGATCTACAAAAACAAATCAAACATAGCAAATAGCGAAGCACGGGGATACATCTTCTTGAACGCATCTCTCACTCTGATATATACCTCACTGTTCTTCATTATTCCTATATTCTTTGTCAATATAATAAAAGCTCAGATAATATCTGTCAGCATGTATTATTACATTGCAGTCTATTTTTCCATAATCGTCGCGTTATCGATAGATTCATACCTAATTCTATTAAAGTATATTAATCCAACATCATCGCGCAGGCGGAAGAGCCTAGCGATTGATCCATCAAAGCCTTACACCAACCTTCTCCGCATAAAGGATGAGATTTTTTCCCAATTGACTGGAAATGTTTTCATTGTCGATAAGCACATGAATTCTGAAGGGATAGAAAACTTCTCCAGGCTCTTCATGGGCAATGAGAATGAGGTGCCTGAAGTAAAGATACTGACATCAAAAGAGATGCTTGATGCACGTTTCTCGAGGAACTATCTGGATTGCAAAGCCGAGGCCGAGAATTATGGCACTAAGATAAGCGTACTTGTCATGAACGACGAAGATGCAATATCTCAGCATGAGCGGTTCATATTCGATGACAAGAATGCGTACAAGGTTCCACCATTTAACATAATGCACAAGAAGAGCGAACATATCACACGGCTCAATATAAATGAGGCTAGAAGACGATTCAACGAGCTCCAGAAAAGGTCCATAAAATATGAGAACTTTGTATCAAAGAACGGCGCAAGGCCAAGATGAGCGCTAAATTATCAGCGTTGAGATGAAGACAAACGCAGAATACGCAAGAAAGACTGCGGCCGCGTAGCTCTTATTTCTCTTAAATAGATTCTTTTTCGTGAACCCTAAGAATGAATCTGAATTTGCAAGATGGAATGCAGTTCCAACAATCAGAAAAGGAAGAACATATTTCGGTTTAAGCGCTGCAAGGCATGAAAGATAAAAGAGATACTCTATCACAAAGGCCGCTCTTCCGTGCCTCCACAGTCCAAATCCCAGCTTTTTATCAGATCTTCCAAATCCAAGGACTTGCATGTCCTTGAAATGCATGACTATATCAAGGATAAAGTGTGATATGGAGCCTATGATGAATATTAAAAGTATATTCCAGTCTGATAGCAAAAATGAGAGAAGCAGTCCGACAAATGCGCCTGTACCAATCATCATTGTGAATGAGTGCGAATATTGAAACGTTATGAATCTCATCCTATCCTGTAATGGGCTGTCTTTGTCAATCTTGGCTTTTTCAATTCCTGCAAAAATTAGCAATGGCCACATTAGGTCTGGAAAGCAGACTGCGAGAAGAATCGCCCAGATTGGAACACCTGGGAATAAGCCAAATAGAAGAAATGCAATCCCAAAATGTCCTATAAACATCGATGCACCAAGATTCTTCTAAAGAAAGCCAGGAAAGGGAGTTGAACCCCTCTAAGCCGCTCTGCAGGCGGCTGCATAGCCGATCTGCCACCCTGGCAATAAAGGCATCTACTATTAGATAGTAATTCTCTTATAACCCTTTCTGTGAACTTTTCCTCATTTTAACATTTTCTGCGGTGCCTATGCACGAACGGAGCATCTCTATTGCTTCAAGGGGGAATTTACCTACAGATGTCTCATTGCTCAGCATAATCCCATACGCGTTATTTGAGACTGCATTGGCTATATCGCTTACCTCTGCCCTTGTTGGAACAGGCTTACTAACCATGCTTGCCAGAACTTCCGTAGCCATTATGAAAGGAGTCTCTCCCCTATTAGCAGCATCGATTATCAACGCTTGCGCTTCAGGTAGTTTCTCAAAACTAACATTTAGGGCGAGATCTCCCCTGGCAACCATTATCATATCAGACTCATTAACAATATCATCTATATTTTCCAAAGCATCCTTTCTCTCGATCTTTGATATTATCTTGGAATTAGTGACTGCCTCTCTTAGCTTCCTCACATTTTCCGCGTTTCTTACGAACGACTCAGCTATAATCTCACACTTGTTCTCAAGAGCAAAGCCAAGCAAGGAGATATCATCTTCTGTAGGTGGCTCAGCATCAACTTCTAAGTCTTCTAAGCTTATCCCTTTTCTGCTTCCTATTAAGCCATCAAAATAAGATCTGCATCGTATCTCCCTTTTTCCTATTCCTATTATCGCTAGCTTAAGCTCTCCGTCTCCAATATATATGGCGGCGCCTGGCTTGCAGTATTTAATAAGGTCATATTCTATAGGTATAGAGCCTGGAACTACCATATCTCCCTCAAAAGAGAAGACGACTTCTTCTCCCTTTTTGATCTTCTTTGCCTCATCCATTTTCGCTATTCTTATTTTTGGCCCAGGAAGATCTGCCATTATATCAGTAACCTTTCCAAGTTTTTTAGATATGCTTCGCACGTTGCTTATTGCCTTTGACCACTCCTCCTCGCTTCCATGAGAAAAATTAATCCTTACTATATCTGCCATGCTTACTGCTTTCTCCAATGTTTCGTAATCCTTTATCGCAGGGCCATAAGTGATTATTATCTTCGTTTTCATCTGACTTCACCTTCTTAACAGATTATAACTTCCCTTAGTAGGCATAGCTTAAGAATATATATTAAAATTATATTGTATATAAATTATCATCTACTACTGGTTGCTTACATGATCAAGGTTGCTTTCCAAGGTGAATCTGGGGCTTACAGCGAAGAGGCAGCAATTAAATTTTTTGGAAAGAGGATAGAATCCGTTCCCTGCCAGACTTTTGCAGATATATTCGAATCTGTATCAAAAGGGAGTGACTTTGGGGTCGTACCGATAGAAAATTCAATAGAAGGAAACATCACACAGACATATGATCTTATCTTAAAATTCGGGTTTCCAATAGTTGGGGAAGTAATACATAGAATATCACATTGCCTAATAGCCAACAAAGGAGTGAAGCTGAATTCCATAAAAAAAGTTTATTCACATCCGCAGGCTTTGGGCCAATGCAGAGATTATCTGGAGAAGATGAAATTTCCAGCCATACCCGAGTATGATACTGCAGGGAGTGTCAAACTGATAAAGGAAAAGAAAATAACAGATGGCGCTGCAATAGCTGGACGAGGCGCTGCAGCAATTTATAATATGCAGATATTGGCTAGAGAGATAGAAACCAATAAGAAAAATTTTACGAGATTCTTTGTCATATCCAAAAACAGAAACAAACTCTTGGATAAACGTAACAAATTCAAGACCTCGATAGCATTTTCTGCAAAGCATACTCCTGGCGCGCTTTACAATGCAATAGGCTGTTTCGCGAAAAACGGAATAAACCTCACGTATATACAATCAAGGCCTATACTGGGAAAGCCCTGGGAGTATAATTTTTATCTAGATTGCGAAGGATCTATTCATTCCCCAAATCTTAAAAAAGCTGTTTCAGAACTTGACGAGTTTGCTTCTTTTGTTAAGGTTCTTGGGTCTTATCAAAGAGCTAAAGCTGATTAAATAAAGATTGCCCTACTGGGCGGTCAGGAAGGGGTGAATAGTTCTCCGAGTTTTAACTGGAAATGAATCTTGAAGCCTTTTTCGCAAAGAAAGCAAATTAATGGCAGAGCTTACAAGAAAAAGGATTTGACTACTCTCTCCTCGAAGATGGCTAGTCTAAAAAACACCATACCTTATAAAGAGGAGTGAAAAGTGAGACTTCCTGTAACTAACCTTGCTTGATAACATTTATAAAGCTCTAACTGAACTCTTTATCTGCGACCATGTAACAAAGGAATTCGGATTCCTTTGACGAGGAGATCACCATGCCATATGCAAACCTTGAAAGTGCCGTATTCTTTGGAATAATATCTATATTCCAATCTGGGATAGGCATAGTATTTCTGGCAGTCGCACTGGCAATCCTATCGATGCTTGGGATAATCATCACAAATAAAAAAGAGGATGAAAGGTTTGTTTATCTTATGCATCTCTTGATAGGGGTTAGCCTTGGGGTCTTCGGTGTTGCGATAGCTCTTCTAACTGATTATCTTGTATCTGCGTGATTATTTCAGCCTTGCTCCTCCATCGACAGGTATAACTGCACCATTAATCCATTCAGATTCCTCGCTAAGCAGCCAGGTTATGACTCTAGCAACATCTTCCGGAGGGCACTCGGCATCTCCCAATTTCCTGCTTCTTTTCCAATCTCTTTCTGGCTCGAAGTCATGCCTCATGGCTTTTGGAGCCACTGTGTTTACTCTTATATTTTTGTTCAGGAGTTCATATGCAAGAAGTTCGGTAGCCTTAGCAAGTCCTGCTTTTGATGATGCATACGCTATCTCATCAGAGCCATGTCCGTACGTTCCCTCTATGGATGATACTAAAACTATCGATGAATTCTTTTTAAGATATGGTAACGCAGCCTTTACAGCATATATTGGGGCTTTGAGATTGGCTCCTATCATACTTTCCATCTTTTCCTCGCTCAGGCTCTCAAGAGGCGTATCGATATAATTGCCAACAAGCACAGCTACGTGGTCTACTTTTCCAAGTTTTTTTAGCGATTGATCAACAGCTTTTTTGGCTCCAGAGACAGTTGAGAGGTCTGCAACAATGTAATCAACCTTCCCATACTTCGAGAGTTTTTCCTTAATCTTTTTTAGGTTCGATTCCTTTCTGGCAACAACAGCTATCTCTGCTCCCTCTTTCAATAGGAAGTACGAGGTCGCCGGTCCCAATCCTGATCCAACACCCATAACAATGACTTTTTTCCCATCAAGTCTCATCGAATCTCCAGACTTATACTCGATCGGCAAGCTTTTAGTTATTAGTCAAAAAAATTTTCTCACTTTATGATGTCTATCCGTATTCCCTCCGAAACCTCTGACGAAGCCTTACCTCTCTCTACCTTCTTTACCTTCATGCTCCCGCCAATATCTCGAAGGTCTCCTAGATCCAATTCGGAATCGACAATCACTGATTCAAGTTCTGCATTCAGCGCCATCTTGTTGTCATGCTTCCATTTTCTTATGAACTTTATTATAGCTACTATCGCCTTTCCTCTCTTAAGCCCCACAGCATCAATCCCAATGGCAGATGGCCATCTGCTTGTATGTATGGATATGCTCGTCTCGTCTGGGAAAGCTTCCACGAATGCATTGTTTGACAAGAATGCTGACCTGTATATCTCCTCCATTGCAAAGGGTATGAATGGGGCAAGCATCTTTATTATGTGTAAGAATGACTCAACAAACGATCTATATGCTGAATCATCTCCAGAATAAATTCTATATTTTATGAATTCCAAATAATCATTTGCAAATTCCCAGAAGAATTCTTCAATGGTCTGCTTTGCTCCATGATAATTATATTCATCAAATCTTTTTGTTGCTATGTTTATTGTCTCATGCATTCTCCCAAGTATCCATTTGTCAACATAATTATCGCTTTTCTCCTTGCTTATAGATTTGCAGTTCATATCCATGAATCTTGCCACATTCCACATCTTGTTAATAAGCTTTGAGCAGGCTATCAGCTCCTTTTCCTGGAATGAACTATCCTCCCCCAATGATGCCGAACTGGCCCAGTATCTAACCGGATCTGCACCGTATTTCTCAATGAATCCTTCTGGTTTTATCACGTTGCCAAGGTGTTTATGCATCGCTTCCCCTTTGGGATCAAGCCCATGTCCTGATATTATGATATCCTTCCATGGTATCGAGTTAGTATGCAGATATGATTTCACAACGGTTGTGAAAGCCCAGAAAGATATTATATCATGAGCTTGTGGTCTAAGGCTCATCGGGTATATCTTATCCATATACTTTCCATCTAGACCCCATCTAGCGTTGATGAGAGGGGTAAGTGATGATGTTGCCCATGTGTCCATAACATCACTCTCTGGTTCGAAATCGGAGGATCCGCATTTATCACAAGAGCCATTTGGCCTGTCCACAAATGGATTCACTGGAAGATCTTTCTCTTCAGCAAATTTGACTTCCTTACATTTGTTGCAATACCATACTGGGAAGTAAACCCCAAAGTATCTCTGCCTCGAGATCCCCCAGTCCCACTGAAGACCGCTAACCCAATTATCAAATCTAACTTTCATATGCTGCGGATGCCATTTAATTTCAGCCCCAAGCTCGAGGAATTTATCCTTAAGATCAAGATAATGTATGTACCATTGGTTCTTCACAATAAATTCTATCTCTGTATCGCATCTCTCATGGGTATTAACTGAGTGCTCAATCTTATTTTCCTTGAGAACAAGCCCATTTTCCCTAAGGTCTTCCACAACTTTTTCCCTAGCTTCTCTTATGCTTAGCCCTTTGAGGGAACTTTCCATTATCTTGCCATCAGGACTTATTATTATCTTCAGGTCTAAGCCATAGGCCTTGTACCATTCTATGTCTGTTTGGTCCCCAAAGGTGGAGCACATGACAATTCCGCTGCCTTTATTCGGATCGACCCGCGAATCTCCTATTATTTTGACTTCCTGGCCAAAGATTGGTACCTTTACTGTTCTTCCTATCAAACCTCTGTTCTTCTCATCTTCTGGGTTTACAAATATTGCAACGCATGCGGGTATCAGTTCTGGCCTTGTTGTGGCTATCACTACGCCTTCATCAAACTTGACAAATACCATCTTGCTAGGTAAAATCTTATCTGCAAGCTCCATCTGTGATACGGTGGTTTTGCATTTTGGACAGTATAACACTGGAGCCTCTCTTTTGTATACCCTTCCCATCTTGTTAAGCTCGAGGAAGGATCTCTGTGATATCTTCTGAACATCCGAGCTTATTGTCTGGTATGTCAGAGACCAATCTACTGATAGCCCCAGTCTTTTCCACAATTCAACATATTTTTTATTGTACACCTCTATTTCGCTCCTGACTATCTCTGTGAATTTCTCCCTCTCCATGCTTTCTGCTCTCTTGCCTATCTTCTTCTCTATGAGAAGTTCGGTTGGGAGGCCGTTGTTGTCAAGACCAAATGGATAGAATACCTCAAAGCCTCTCATCCTTTTGTATCTTGCAACGAACTCTGCTTGAGAATATGAAAACACGTGGCCCATATGGATGTCTCCTGAAACTGTGGGTGGTGGGGTGTCAATCGAGTAAACTTCTTTCTTACTCTCAGGATCGAAGGCAAAGACAGCATTGTCCTCCCAGAACCTTATTATCTTATATTCAACAGCCTTTGGGTCGTACTTTGGCTCCATAATAATTACCAGTAAGCATAGAAAAGGGTTTTACCAATATCAAAATGGTTATAAATCTTCTTGATGAATACTATAAGCGTATTGATAAATGCCAAGCATATATTAGATTAAAGGCAAAGAATATAAAGCTTGATTTACCAATATGTAATGCGGGCTTATTTTGTACCGTATTTATAATCGATAAACCTTAGTGGTCAAATGGCAAGAATGCATACAGGAAGACATGGAAAGTCAAAGTCAAGGAAGCCAAAGGCTGACCTTGCTACAATACCTGAAAACTTTAACAAGGAAGAAGTGGAAGAGATAGTGGTAAATTATGCAAAGCAGGGAACGCCACAGACGATGATAGGTCAACTCCTTAAGGAGAAGCATAATGTTCCATATGTTAAACATGCACTAGGAAAGAGGCTGGGCGAAGTCCTCACCGAAAAAGGTGTAACTCAGGAATTCCCACAAGACCTAGTGGACTTGATGAGAAGGGCAATAAGGATGAGGAAGCATATTGGAAGGAATCACAAGGACATTAGCAATAAGCGCATACTTAATAATACTGAATCAAAGATATGGAAGCTTACAAAGTATTACAAGAGCAGGGGCGTTCTTCCAAAGGACTGGAAATATGAGCCCGAAAAGGTTGAACTTATTATAAAGAGCTGATATCGATGGCATTGCAAAAGAGCGTAGAAAAGTGGAAGAGCAAGAATTGGTTTGACGTGTATGCGCCAAAGATATTCGGAGATATAGTTATAGGTGAGATACCTGCAGCAGATGAGAAAAAGATTCTCGGAAGAAGGATAAAGGTCAGCCTTTCTTGGATAACGCATAAGCCTGAGCATTCATTCCTTGTGATCGGATTAAAAGTGAATGATTCTAAAGGAAACGTTGCTCATACAACAATAAACTATCTCGAACAAACTTACAGCTATGTTCATTCTCTGGTTAAGAGACACGGCAGTGTAATTTACACTATCGACAATGTCAAGGATAAGGATAACAACAATCTGGTTGTGAAGCTGATACTTGTTTCAAGAGATAAGATCACAACAACAAAGAAAACAGCAATAAGAAAGGAGATATCCTCTCTCCTCAAAGAGCTTGTTTCGGGAATGAGCAAGGAAGAGCTTATTACTGCAATAATTGAGAACAAGCTTCAGAACGAAAGCAGGAACAAGATCAAGAACATAGCCCTGATAAACAAACTCGAAGTTAAGAAGATAGAGTTTGATAATGAGAGCGGTTCTTAATTTTCTAAGAAAGGCTCTGCCTTTCAATCACTAATCCTTTATTTTGATATTTGGTTAGTGAAACTTTTAATTAAATAGGAAAAGGGGGTCCTCAGAAGGTGTGTGGGGATAATACGGTTGGATTGGGATATCGTATTTAAAACAAGTCTTCCTCGGACCCCTTTGAATTCTATTTGGATTCCCCTATATTTATATATAACCTCGATTCTGTTACACATTTTACGTAACAATATATCAAAAATAGCATATATTTTAATATTTGTTCCAATAAAGGATAATGATGCAGCGTAGTGACGAGGAAGAGAAGAAGATTTTGACTGTCTTGAGCATGAATAGCAGAGCATCTCTCAAGTTTATAGGAAACCAGATAGAGCTGAGCAAGCATCCAACATTCAGGAAAGTTAAAAAGATCGAAGCAAAATACAAGATCAAGCACCTTGCTGAGATAGACACAAAGCAGCTTGGCTTCTTCAGATTCCTGATTCTCGTAAGGTTCACTGGCAAAGCGCCTTCATCAAGTGATATCGAGGCTGCCGCTAAAAAGGAACCTAGAATACAGCTTTGCTTGGCATTGAACGGCGGTGAGTTCAACCTTCTTTTTTATGTATTGGCAGAAAACGATGAGATTATCAGCAAGATAAGGCTTAATCTCATAAGAGATCCTAAATTGATAGAGTATCCTGCAGAATGGTATGTTAGTCCATTCGATGAAACATACAATTTTGTACCACTTAGGGACGAGTTCATAGATGTGCTTAAGGAAAGGATAATGAAGAGGTCCGAAATAAGCAAGGCGCAAGAGCTTGCAGGTAAACGAAGCCAGATCTTGATGAGGGAATTCGCAGTTCTTAAGGAAATAAACAAGGATGCAAACATTGAGCTTAGTGCGATAGATAAAAAATACGGGTTCGATAAAGGAAGATCCCAATACTCCTACTATAAACTACTAGAAGAGGGACTTCTAAAGCGAACGACAATATCTATGCAGGGCCTTCCAATCAAATACGTTGGGCTCTTCATAGGAAAGATTATCAATTACAAAGAATTTGAGAAAAAGCGTCCGCAGCTTCTACATTACATAATAGATGACGCTTCTACTCCTAACAACAAATTTGCGCTTACAGGAGATATAACAACTCCATTCAGCGCAATGTTATTTATGCCATCCATACGCAATGGAGATCTGGAAGAGATGGGTGAGAAGCTGAGAGAACTTCCAGGAATAGAGTTCACTACTCTCATAATAACAAAGATAATACTCGGAAGTTTCTGCTATAGGAACTTTGATAATGCATATTCCTTACAGAAAGAGGTCCTGATAAGCCGTTATGGTGAAAAGAGGTCCAAAAAGACTGAGTACTCTGAGAAACATTTGGAAAAGAAAGAGTTCATAATCGAGCTTCCCAAAGCTTGAATATGACAAATAAATAGAACCTTTACCGAATTCCATGCCCAATCAATAATTTCCTGTATACATACAAATCCCTATAAACTTTTAGCAAAGCAAGTATTAAAAATCCTTCTTCCAAATTAATTTATTGTAATTAATGGGGAGGTTTATGGGAAGAATAAGAGTATTGAAAGAAAGGGATCTCGAGGCCATTAACAAGATATATGATGAAGGCTATGCTGAAGCAGGAAGGGATCCTCTGTTTGGAGATTACGTTAAACTGAAAAAGCCTACAAAAAAGGAAAAGGAAGAAGTAAGCCAAAGGATAATGTCTGATGTGCGCAAGAAAAACTGCATCTTTATTGTCGCAGAAGAGGATGGTGGTGTGGTTGGTTTCGCATTTGTGAAGAAGCGCGATATGCCTGACTCTGAACTATCTCATGTTGGGGTGTTGGGAGTGCGCGTATCAAAGGACTGGAGGGGCAATGGGATAGGAACACAGCTAATAAAGGAAGCACTCAAACTATCTGAAAGAAAATTTGAGATAGTGGAAGCGTCTGTCCTGGGATTCAATGACGGGGCAAAACGCCTTTATAAGCGCTTTGGCTTTAAAAGATGGGGAACAGCTCCAAGGTTTATGAAACGCGGAAGAAGGCATGTGGATATGGAATACCTTTATCTTGATTTATGACCCTTCTTTCAGTTTCTTTTCAACAACTTCCCTGAGGACAATTGCGTTGTTATGCTCTTCATCATTAGATGAGTAAACAAAAGTAACATCCGACTCCTTAACTATATTGACAAGTTTCGTAAGAAGGCTGTTCGACTCAAGCTCTTTCTTATACTTTTTTTCAAACTCCGGCCATTTTTTGATATCGTGCGCAAACCACGTCCTCAGCTTGTCGCTTGGCGCTATCTCCTTCATCCAAATATCAATGTTTGCAGTGCTCCTCTTCACTCCCCGAGGCCAAAGCCTATCAACAAGAATCCTTCTACCATCTGTAATCTCTGTCCTATCATAAATCCTCTTAATGCCGAGGAGCATAAAAGCACCAATCTATCATATGCTGCATATCTTTAAAAAGTTTACCTCGAAAAATCCATAATTCTGGAAAAACACCCAAATATTAGATGCCATCCCTCCTCATTGCTTCAAGATTCGCTCTGGCTACTGATGTCCCTGAACTCTCATAAATGCGTCTAACTTTTTCAAGAATGCGCCTTCCCTCTCTGTGTCCCATGCTTAACAGGAGCAATCCGCTGGATCGGTACCATATTGCCCCAAGAAGAGGAAATCCCTCTGTATCATTTTTCTTCCCTTCACGATACTCCAGGAATGCGGCAGAAAGGCGCAGTCTTCTTGCATCTCTGAGAAGGCCTAACTGATCCAATGTTACTGCTGCGTCAAGCATCTTAAACGCCGCCTCCCCAAACTTCCGATCTCTTCTTGCATTGATAGCCAAATCCTGCAGAGCATTGGCCCTTCTTATCTTTATCTCGCGTTCAACGCCACCCATGCAATCACTCAAATGCAAGAGAACCCATTAACATTAATCCTTTCATCACAACCACAGCCTGTCTTGGAGCTGCCTTAGTCTTGAAAAATACTGCAGACTCGACCCCAGAAAGACCTCTCATGTTGACCCCTCTGATATCACTGAATGTGAATGTCGATCCTGCAATATTAGAGAAGGAAAGATCAGACCCTCTAAGAGAAATTCCTGCGAAGTCAAGATCTATCAATGGCATAAATGTAAGGTCCAGATTCTCGAGATTGTCCTTCCTTGCGGCCCTTCTTAGAACTTCCTCAAAGCTTATCTTGCTGAGTGTATTTCTTTCATCAACCCATTTCTCATCAATCTCTAGTGCACGCTCTCTGTATGCACTCATCGCTGCCTTAATTTTTCTCTTCTGATCGCCTCTCGCAACTACCTTAAACAAGAAGGCATGCTCTGCTCCAATAAGCTCCTGATTTATTCCTCGAATATCTGAAAAAATAAGTTTAGATCCACTTAAACTCACGAAGCTATAGCTCTCCCCAGCAATTCTTGTTTCTAAACTTCCAGTTTTATCCGCGCTGACCTTCATTGCCTGCACCCGCAACATGAATCAAGATTAAGCAGTTTTGGCATTATTTGAAGAATCATTTCAATCTCTAAATGTTTTATCTTGACTTTCTGAGTCCCATAAAATCCCGATGGAAAGCGAAGACAAATATCTCCACCGCTCCTTTCAAGCTTATATTTTATCTGAGATTTCCATCTTTATTAACGCCAACAGATTATATCTATCCATCCTCTATCATTAATTATCTGCTTAAAAACTTTTATATCTTATGTTTAACTTACTAGTATAGGGAGTTGACATCTACATTCAATCACCTCGTCAATACCAAAACTCTCACATCACGTATCTTATCACATATGCGAGAAGACAAGAAAATACATAGATTGAAACCCTTTTCAGACCCACAAACCTGTTCTTTGCCATTCCAAAGACCTCTTTGAGTCTTGAGAAAATACGTTCTATTGCCCACCTCTTCCCGTAATCTGGATCTTTTGGCGTTTCTGATTTTCTCCACCGCCTTCCGTTTCTGGATATGAGAGGAACTATTCCGCATCCCCTACATTCTTCTTTTATGTCAGCAGAATCATATGCAGAGTCTGCAAGATACTTTGCATGGTAGCTGAAAGCAAATGTCTCCCCAACATACCCAAAAATTTTTGCAAACAGTGTCTTGTTATGTTTGCAGGTTCTATAGAGAACCCTAAAGGTATTTCGTGCTCAACCTCTGCCATTATGTGTATCTTGTATCCGAATCCGAGGACCTTTGCCTTTTCCTTGAAATCTTCCTGTTCCCTTTTTGACGGTGTTCTGTGTTCTCACCTTGCGGTCATTGCCGCTAGGTCGGAGGAATTAACATAGTAGTTCTTATCTAAAAGGGCGTTATTTTCAATGGGTTTTTAACCAAAAGATTTAAATATCTTATTCTTCACTTATTTATTGCTGGTTTTAGAAAACTTTATAAAAGTTTTTACAGAAAAGCGCAATCATATTTAAAATTCAATGGTGGTTAAGAATGGCAGACAAGAAGATTAAAAAACATGCCAAGAGAGTTTTGGGCGAAGGTCAATTTGAGGAAGATCAGAGAGGCCAAAGAGGAGCACAGCCATCCCCAACAGAGAATGTAAGACGATGTCCTAGCTGTAAGAGCCTTGATATAATATTTGATAATGAAAGAGGAGAGTACATATGCAACAGTTGTGGTCTTGTAATAGAAGAGAATATAGTAGATTCAGGACCAGAGTGGAGAGCATTTGATTCTGACCAGAGAAATGCAAGAGCAAGAACTGGTGCTCCGATAAAATACACAAAGCCAAACAGAGGGCTTGTGACAGAAATTGATATGTATAACAAGGATATCAGAGGAACGAAGCTGCCATCGAAGAGGCAGGCACAGCTCTACAGAATGAGAAAATGGCACAAGAGAGCAAGCATAGCAAACTCCAGCGAGAGAAACTATCTTGTAGCATTGCCAGAATTGAACAGAGTAGCAAGTTATCTTGGTTTGCCAGACAATATCAGAGAACAGGCTGCGCTTCTTTATAGACAGTGTGTAAAGAATAACCTTATCAGAGGCAGACCTATCGAGACAGTAGTAAACGCTGCATTGTACGCAACATGCAGGAGTGCAGGAATGCCCAGAACACTTGATGAGATATCTTCAATATCAAACGTTCCGAAGAAAGAGGTTGGTAGGACATACAGAGTAATAACACACGAACTAGGACTGAAGATACCACTCACAGACCCATCAGCATATGTGCCAAGGTACATAGCTGCATTGAAGCTCAGCGGAGATGCGCAGGAAAAAGCGTCCGTGCTTCTTAAGCAGGCAATGAAGAAAGGCCTTGTAAGCGGAAGGAGTCCGACAGGAGTATCTGCTGCTGCAGTTTACATTGCAGGAGCCTTGGTTGGTGAGAGAAGAACCCAGAAAGAAGTGGCGGATGTGGCAGGAGTCACAGAAGTCACTATCAGAAATAGATATAGAGAGCTTAAGAAAGAACTTGAGCTTGACGTGAATCTCTGATTAGAGGGAGAAGATGGATAAGAGGGTTTTTATCTCCCTTTTCTTCCTTATTTCTATTCCTTTTGCAGCGCATGCCATTAATTCTGGCATATCTGCGAACAACTATACATTCCATGATGCTAATTCAATAATAAATAGCACTGAGCAGTACATACACCAGATTAACGAGAGCGGCTATCTATTTATCAATCCAGATTTAAGTTCTGCTTACAGTTATCTTGACAAGGCAAAGGCTATAGCCCACTATTCACCAGTAGCGGCAATATCCTATGCAAATCAGGCAGAAGATTCTGCTGCATCTGCATACGCATACATACGATCTTTTTATGAATACGCGCTATTAGGAATAACATTGTTTACTTTAGCCATGGCTGTGCTTCTTTACAGATTCATGAAGCCAGTAAATACCACTAAAGACATTAAACGAAGAAAGTCTGCTAAGAAGAAAACTAGATAACCGCACTCTCGGTAAGCTCAAAGCTTTGTTCTGCCATGTTTGCAGATATCCTTGCATTTATACCATAAGGAATGGTAAACATTGGCGTTGTATGTCCGAAATCCATACCTGAAATAATAGGGAAGTCATATCCTTTTGTTGCCTCTATTATTATTTTATCAAGAGGGTAATTTTGGTCATCTGTTTTATACTCAAGGTCATTTGTTCTTCCAACAATCATGCCTTTAATCTCATCCAAGATTCCAAGCATCTTCATTTGGTGCAGGGATCGGTCTGTCAGTGCCGTTGTGCTTTCTGTATCCTCCCAGAATAATATCTTATCTGAGAAATCTGGAAGATACTCAGTTCCTGCCAAATCAAGAAATGTAAATATGTGACCTCCGACAAGCTTCCCTTCTGCGCTGCCCTCCTTTAGAGTCTTCCAAGCAGTAGCATAGAGCTTATCTTCTGGAATCTCAAGCTCCCTTAGAAATGTGAATCTGCTTGAAGGCATTATTTTTAATCGGTCATTTTTCTCGGTGAGCACCTTATTGAAGTAGTTCAAAGTGTATCCAGGATCTTCTCCGGGAAGTGCAAATCGCGTATTGAGGTTCGGACCATAAAATGTTGCCAGCCCTGTTTTTGTGTGTATTGCGCAATGGAGGAAAGTTATGTCACTGAAGCCGCAGAATATTTTGGGGTTCTTTCGGATTATGTTGTAATCTATGGAATCGAGTAGCTCGTTTGAATTATAACCACCTCTGGCTGTTATTATGGCCTTGATTTCCTTGTTTTCAAACATCTCCATCAGATCAGCAAGGCGTTCTTCTGAAGTGCCAGCTTTATGCCCAAGGTCCTTGTTATAATTTCTGCCAAAATGTACCTTGTAACCCATCGATTCAAGCTGTCTAACTTTGAGATTTACAAGATCTAATCTGTTCTTTGTTAGGGGAGAAGCTGGAGTTATGACACCTATTGTATCTCCTTTCTTCAGAGATTCTGGCTTGATAACCTCCATACAAGATCAATTTTTACATTAGATGGAACATCTAAAATACTACCTGCGGATTATATCTCCATATGTAGCTTTGAATAAGCTTGCAGAGATGTTTTGCATTGCTTCTTCTAGGCTCTCAGTCTTTGATGTTGAAGCTACTTCCACACCATTCCTGTAGTCTTTTGCTGGCACGTACAGTGACATAGCACGCCTTAAGCGTTCATCTTCAGTCATGGCGCTGATCTTTTGGGATGGAAATATCTGAGATAATATAGAATATAGTATCTCGCTTTCCCGTACGCTATGCCATGCATTATTAAGATCGAAAATGGGCATCAATATTCCAAGCTCTCTTTTAAGCGCGTTTTCAAGACCTTGCGCTTCTTCGGGAAAATATTTCTCAGTAGCCCCATATCTCTGTGTGAAGATTACCTTATCAGATAATGCCAACGTGAAGAGAGCTAAAGGATATCCATATCTTGGAGTTAGAGTTGCCCTTACCGAATTATTTATGATATCTTCAGGAGTAATTAGCGCTCCTCCGTTTTGCTGAAAGCCTCTTTCTGCCATGCTCTTCCTAAGCAATGTGCTTCTACCGGATGAATCTATCACACGTATCTCTGGCACAATGTACCCGTTTGCTAATAACTCCTTTAACACATCGCTATATAGCCCATTTATTGAATTTCCACCGCTTTCAGATACGATATTCCTTGATATTGCCCTATGAAAATCTACAAGAGAAATTCCATTGCTTGAAGGACCCCTTGCAAAACCTGAAGGTAGATCATTCTCAAAGACACGCTCTATTCTCGCCTTAAGTCCGGCCTGAATTGGCTGAAGATGTTGCAAAGCTATTTGTACTCCTTCTTGCGGCTTTCCTACCCCTATGCTAAATACTCTTTCACCATTTGGTACTACTATTGTAAAATAAGATGATTTCTCAACGCTCAGGCAAGTCATATCATCAATAGTGTATGTTGCTATTGCGGCTCTGGAGGAATAACCTTCTTTATTAAGCATCTCTGAAAGGACATTTCCCACAAGCTGGAAAACAACATTCTCAAATCTAGGAGTCGCTATCTGCCGGGCATACAATATGCTAGTCTCGCCTGGCTTGATTAAGCCATGATCAGCGGCTATTTCTTCAATCCTGTTTATAGTTAGTGGTATATTGCTCTGCTCTAGAAATCTGTCTGAAACTTCTGCAACTGCTCCGCTCCTTTTCAGCCTCAAAAGTGCTGCCATCTCACCGAATTCAGAGTAAAAATGTCTAGCCGCATGAGATCCATCTTTGAAACTAGACCTGGCTGGCTCTCTATTCAATCGCACATTAGCTGCCATGCAATCACGTATTAAAATGAAAGTTTAGAGCCTCTGGCAGTACTGCCAAATGCACGAACTTTATCTAATTCGGCAGAAACTGCCGCGTCAAGATCTTTAATGCTACTCCCACTGTTTAATGCATTTTCTGCAGCGCTATTTCTTGCTTGTGAAGCAGCAGCGTTTGCAGATTCTGCAACTGCAGGGATACCAACATTATAAGTTGCTAGGCGTTCATACCATCTCGCAGCAGTACCAAAGAATACTGCAGAATTAAAGAGTTGGCCTTCGGCTTGCGCTTTTATGGCCTTTGATATATATGACTCGGCCCTGTCTGCGATATTATTGTCAGAAATTATCTGAAACCCATTTCTATCTACTTTTATATATTCTCTTTCTTGAGCCTTTGGCTCTTTTAAAATAATACCCATATAAATCACTTTACAAACTTTAATCTGAATTAGAAAAACAAATCACAGCGGCAAACGCCGCATTTAGTTCCATTTTATAAAAAGAGTATTGTTGGGTCTATTGACCCAATATCTGAATAAGGATAAGATTAACATTACTAATGCAAGAATAAACATTATCTGCTTTGAATGAAATCTGCATAATTTAATTATTTTATTACAGTTATTTAAAGCTTTTCTTCAAAGTGGGGTGTCCCACAACTCCTTAAAAACTTCCACTAATCCCGAAGGATTATAATAAGAACTTGACAAATTAATAATCTTATTGTTGAATATGTTCATTGGAGTTTTCTCTCTCTTTTCTGTCGTCGGAAATTGGTAGTGGAGAGTCTCCTGAGCAACAGATGCAACGAGCGCATCAGTCGCCTGCCAGGAGAAAGACAACATGGAAATATATGAGATAAAGACTAAAATAGTAGAGGTTTGGGCAGCTGCACGGATGATCGTGCAGAAGTATGGACATATGAAGAAATTCGCGAAACATATAGTTGCACTTGTGATAAAACAGAACGAGAACTTAAGAGATATCAAACTCGCAGAGTTCTTGGAGAAGATTCGATTGGCAAAATCCTTGGTTATCGGAAGAAACCAGACACAACGACATTCTCCAAGGTTAGGGAACGTATGGATCCGCAGATGATGGAAGATCTGCAACTGTGGATTGTTTCAGATCTTCTGAAAGGAAGGCAGGCGAGGTTAATCGCGCAGGACAGTACCGATGTACCTACATATTCGCAGAAAGACAAGGAAACAAGATGGGGCATAGAACACCTTCTAGAACGGAACAACTACTGTATAAGTCGGATAAAGGCAAGGAGAAGAAATTCTTCTACGGGTACAAACCACACATGGTTGTTGATGTGGAAACAGATACGCCAATTGCGGTAATGGTAGTTCCAGCAAACATTAATGACAAAAAACTCTTCGAACCTTTGTATGAGAAAAAGAGGTAGATTGCAGTATTGCAATACCTCGCAAAGTTCCTTGCTGATGCACAGTACCACTCTTCAAAGATAAGGGCCAGACTCAGGAATGATGGCGTAACTCATATCATTCCTTTCAATGGGAATCGGTGGCAGAAGACAGAAAAGCCAAATGATCCTGAATATGGGAAAAGATGGGCTGTTGAGCGCGTCTTCTCAAGGCTGAAGGGGATTTTCGGTCTTGGATTCAACAGGTTTTTTAGCTTCAGAAAGGCCAGGATCCATTCCCTTTCCTGCGTGATCGGATATCTCCTCAGATACAATATGTGAAGGTTTTGGATTTGACGAGGTGATTGAATGTAAATGTCAAGTTCCTACCTTTTAGAGCTCAAGAAAGCCTTTTAATAACAAAACCCCAAGTACATTAGAGGGATTCTATGACCTTCGAAAGTGAGAATGATTGGAGAGACGAGATTGCTGATGTCATAATAAAGATAGCGAATCTCATCTCATACCTCATATTATTTGAGCTTGATATAGCTATCAAGAGCCAGGGCATACTTGCAAAGGTGTACATGAAGTTGGAGAGCCAGAAAGTAGAACGTGAAGTGGCTCCTTACATTGGTGCTGTGGTGTTTCTATCATTCAACGGTAAAGAAGTTACCAGAAATAATATAATACCTATAATCAAAGCTGTAGGAATTGAGCCTAGCGGCAATTACCTGGATTTTGTTTCGTCTCTCAACCTTAAGAATAATATAATCGCATACGCACCAGCAGTATACTTCCTTAAGGTTGTTAGGAAGGATGTGAATCTTGGAAATTTAATGAAGGTAATAAGTGCCATGGGGATATCTCCTGATGAGGAGATAGGAAGGTATGTTCTTGATGTATACTCCAACTCTGAGAAACGGGCTGAAGAGCCTCCAATCACCAAGACCGAAGAGAAGTTCATGAAGATGACAAAATCTGCAGCCATACTGATGGGCAAAGTCATGATAACAGAGCTTGACAGAACTTTTGAGCATAATGATATAGAAGAGCATATCAAAAATGGTTTCATACCTTATTTAGCTGCTGTTGGAACCTTGGTTTACGCTGGTAAAGACATCAATATAATAGGCAGCGAAAAGTTTAATGCGTACATAAGCAATATGATTTCGGCTGTGGGATTCACCATTGATAAGTCGATGCTTGAGTACATATCCTCGTTCAACTATGGGAACTCTGGATTCTCGTACATATCTGGAATATATTATCTTATAACCGTAGACAAAGAGTTGACCTTGGATAACCTTGTTACAGTTGTCAGGTCTCTTGGATTGCAGGCTGACGAAGCCCTTGCAGGGTACATACTTACTATCTATAAAGATTACACAAAGAATGAGTTTGGGACAAAAGTCAATAATAACCATTCTTAAATATGTTATGAAGCACAGCGATGTAGCTAATCGCGGTATCGATTCTTTCGTCTAGTTTTTGCCACAGTTTCAATCCAAATGCACGTTTATCAACAGAGAAACCACTCTCGGATCTCTCTCGTTGATAGTAATGAACAAGGTATTGCAATAGATATGACATCATTTGTCTGGATATATCCCTCCATTTAGATGATCCATTCACCATCGTATTGCTTTTTGGTATGATGTACAGGATTGTTTCATCATCAAAGCACTTCGGGGTGGAGTGGTAACTGTAGTACCTGTCAAGTCGTGCGCTGTTAACTTTTATGCCTGACGCTTTTTCTACAGATTCAACATCTTTATTGCGTTATCGAACGCTTCTTTCTCCGAGCTTATCCCAGAATTGTAACAGACGTACAATCCTGTTTTTATATCGATAAGCTTCGTCACTGTCAATCTGAAGTCAGCGCCGTCGCCATTCACATCAACTTTTCTACCACAGCTACGTTTTACTGAGAGAACTAACATATTGTGCATCACCATTCTAACAATGTCATCCTAATATAGCCTTTCAATTGTTTTATAGTAGATGTCGACTCCACAAAACGCACCGAAAAGCGACATCAACCCTTCCACCTCGAAAATGGACTTCAAGAGGAGTGCTACTACCTTCTGTTGCAGAGAAAGTTTAGCGGGTCTTCCAAAACAAGATATATTTACATGTATTATATATACAGCTGATTTTGCAAGGGAATTCGGTTCCCTTGCTACGTATCTTATTTGTTCCGCGTATTCTTTCTCGTATCCCTTCCAATCCGTAAGATTCTTTGTCAACGTTTTACTGTAAATTTCCATAATGACCTTGAACTCTTTGAATAACCTTCGGAATTGTCTATTCGTTAACCTTTTGTGTTTTGCCATCGCAAGACTATCGGATAGAAAGATATTTAAATATATATTTAATATATATTAAATGATACGATGAAAAAGATAGCTCTCAATAAGAGAACAGAATTAAAAGTTCACGGAATTGTCGGATTCATGATAAGAAAAGTAACACCGTTTGGGACTGGTGCAAAGGTAGACTGCCCAAAAGAATACATAGGAAAAGAAGTTTACCTAATCGTCACTAATAGAAAGATCGATTAACTACTTTTGTCCCAGAGTCAGGCTCTGTTCCAATCGGAGACTGGTGAAATAGACGACACAAACCGCTAATTGTTTCGTCGCCTCTTTTATCAAGAATTTCCATCTCTTTTTCTCGGTATTTGCATCAAGATAGTCCATGAGTCCTGCTTTCTCTGCAGGCGTCATCTTAATTGCAGAATGCCGTCGGATGAAGTTGTAGTAAATAAACAACAGACCAAATTGGACGGCCCTCGTTATTGGATTCTTGAACCCTCTTCTCTGATGGGTCTTGCTCCTTACAAAATTCTGCAGTCTCTCTGCAAGATTATTATATTTCTTGTCCTCGAAATTCTTACATCTGTGTGTATGGTCATAGTACCACTGTACTCCGAATATTTTCTTCAGAACCGCAGGATATTGGAACGCGCCGTCGAAAACCATTAGCAGCGCATTCATGAACTGCCCGATCAACTTTTCTGCATCCTTCTTGCGTCTTGTCGGAGAAAAATAGAAGAATGCAAATCTTGTCTCTGCATCAATCGCATCCCACAAATAGAAGAATCGGCCCATCATTTTGAAGAAAAGTTCATCTATGTTTATCTTCTGAATTATAGTTGGCAAAAGTTTGAAGGTGAATCTACAGAGAAGTTTGCAATATTCGAAAACCCACCTTAAAATACTGTTTTTTTGAGACGTCTTCGTATATTGCAATGGTTCTCAGACTTGCCCCTCCGCCGACGTAAAGTCCCATACATCTGATTATTAATTCGGGAGCCTTCTGCTTATGTTTAAATCCGTCGTCAAAACAGAATCTCCTGCCACATTTTCTGCATAGGAACTTCTGTACCTTTCCCCTTTCTTTGGTGGTTCTCGTACCATCCTTTATTATCTGTGTCGATTTACAATATATACAACTGGCCGTTGTATCGCCTTTGTAACCGGTCGTTACTTATTGGCATACAACGATTCAGTCTAAATCATCAGCCGTTATTTGGGACAGAGCCCAGAGTCACCAATTACAATATGTTTATATATCAAGAAAAAGAAAATTATCCTTGATGAGTAGCATAACACAAAGGGCCACTACCAAGGCGGAACCTCTTATAAGTATTCAAAGAGTAGGTACAGATGGTAGGAGGTTTAGTGGCAATTTTGATCTCAGGAACATTGCCTACACCCAAGAGCTCATTAGGGAGGCCGTAGCTGCGTCATGGTCTAAAGCGCTTTCAGAACTGCCTAAAGATAAGGCTGATAGAATAATATCAAAGTTAAACGAGATGAGTCCAGGCACTGCTGAAAGGTCCAGGACCACATTTAAGGTAACTCCAACTGTCTATCTTATAGGTGGGATGGCAGTCGCATCATATGCACTAGCGACAATTTCAGCCATTAATAATGTTGATTCAAATGCACAATTAATCAAAAGCGCAACCACAAGAGGGTCTGATGATCTTGATCTTGTCTGTTTACCTGATCTCTTAGGGAATGTAACTGTTCCAGGATATTCTTCTATTAAAACATATGAAAGGAATTTAGTAAGGCACATTCCTTCTGTTACTGTTATAGGGGCTCTTAGTTCTGAAAACGCTTCAATTCTCCCATATCTAGACATATACAGCCCGCATGGAAAGTCTAGGGCAAGATCCATGAATGGAGAGGTATTCCCAATATCTAGCATCAGATATACCTTTTCGTTAACTTTTGGAGATGTTACAATCCAGGTAGCTCCAATTGAAGCACTGATGGCAATGAAGCGCATAGCATCTGCAGAAGGCTCTGGCAGAACCGATAAAGATAGAGAAAAGGACGCGCGCGATCTTACTGCCCTAACTGCGATACAGCGTAGATAATCAGATATTTAATACACAGAGAGGATAATCATGGCCGAAATCAAGAGAGGAATTGCTTATTATTCAGTTGATGTAGAGACAGCTGGACCATCACCGCTAGTACATAGTATGCTTGCCCTAGGTGCAGTTTATATTGATGACTTAGAAAAAAAAGAGTTTTATGTGGAACTAAAGCCCACATCAAACAAGTCTGATCCCAAAGCTTTGAAAGTCAATGGCTTTGATTTATCAAAACTTATGATTACCGGTCAGGAGCCTGAATCTGCCATGCTCTCATTTTCGGACTGGGTTAAAAAGACCTCTGGCGGTAAAAGGCCTGTTTTCGTTTCGTACGGAACATTCGATTGGATGTTTGTGCAGGCTTATCTTTCAAAGTATACTGGAGAGATGCCATTTGGACCTAATGGACTGGACCTAAAATCTTTTGGCATGGGCGTACTCAATCTTGAAACGTGGCGGGATACCACAGAGCAAAGGATAATGGATCTGGTAGGATTGAAGAGAGATCCTTTAAATATAGCGCATAATGCCTTACATGATGCAAGAGAACAAGCAAGACTATTCAATCTATTGCAAGATCTTAGGTCCAAACAACCGAGTACAAAATTAAGAGCATAAATGACCTATTTGACTACATGCATTCATGTTTCTATATTAATCAAGTGTGATTATGGCGTCATTAAAAGATGAGGGTCGTGTACCATCTCCCGACAATGTCCTGAATGAAGATGTGCATTCGCATTACAGTAATTCGGTTCTAAATGAGATAAATACATTTATCTTATCGACAGTCATGGCTCTTGGAGATATTGTTGAACAGAAGATAGCTCCTTCCAAAATTTCCTTTGTGAGTTTAGAAAATAATTTAGAGGAAGATGCAAAATATGATCCTAATAGCAAAATGCTAATAATCAACCTCAATGCAATATTCAGGGAGGAAGAAGACAAAAGTATCTTCAATTCCTATCTTAAGATAGCCATATCCCACGAGCTAACACATTATATTACTGATGTTTTGCACGAAAAGGCCTTTGAGTGGAGGAATATAAGTAAGAATGGAGCCGGGCCAGAAACTTTATTATTTTACATAAGCGATGAAGGTGCTCGCTGTGAGTTCATTGCTGGATTATTGTCTGGAAGTATAAATACTAAGAAGGGTCTGCATAAATTGATTGAAGATGTCAGCGAGTTAGGGTACAATGAGCAGACAAAGGAAATCTTTGTAGATCTTTTCAGAATTC
>CAYWXC010000002.1:0-7545 GCA_964462345.1 Microcaldota archaeon
GTCGGCCCCTGTCCATTCATGCTTCCGGCAAAATGGGTTCACAAATGAAGCAAGTATTATAAATATAAATGTATAATCAATATCATCTAGCATTTCTTATCTTATATGGTGTAATTATGTATCCAAATGTGCAAGCATATGACAGGGGAGTAATGTTTAATCCAGACGGAAGGCTTTTTCAAGTCGAATACGCTAAAGAAGCTGTAAGAAAATTCGGTGCTACCTCCATAGGTATGATTGGTAAGGAATGCGTTGTCTTTGTTGCACACAAAAACATCACGGAACCTCTCGCAGTGTCATCAACAATACAAAAGGTTTTCAGAGTTGATTCACACATAGGTGCTGCATATAGCGGCATGGTTGCAGATGGCGTTCACCTTATAGACTTTGCCAGGCAGGGAGCACAAAACCACAGGTTGGTATATGACGATGTTAAATCTGTAGAGGCACTGTCAAAAAATGTCTCCACATATATGATGCAGGCAACACAGTATGGTGGAATAAGGCCATATGCAGTCTCTCTTCTTATTGGTGGAATAGATTCAGAACCAAGATTGTTTGAGATAGAGCCAGGAGCATCTTTCTTGGGATACAAAGCCGATGCGATCGGAGCTGGAAAAAAGGTAGCAACCGAGATGTTGATTAAAGAGTATGAAGATAACATGAATGTAGAGGACACAGTCGCGTTGGGTGTAAAGATAATAAAAAAGATTAGTGAAGAGAAGCTCAATTCCCAGAACATGGATATAGGGATAGTGCAGGATAAGCACGGCTTTCGACTATTAACCCAACAGGATATGTCCAACTACTTCTGATAGTACAGTGAAGTTCATGTCAAAAGTTGTTATAGCAAAGTATGTGGTAAACGGGGAGCACTTTGAGATCTTTGTAGATTCCGACAGAGCATACGAATTCATAACTGGAAAAAGGAAAGACGCATTCTCTGTTCTCGAAAGCGAGGAAGTATTTGAAGATGCAAACAAAGGGAAGCGACAAGGCCAGGATAAATTAAAGAAAGTGTTCGATACCACAGATGTAATAAAAATAGCAGAGATAATCCTGAAAAAGGGAGACGTTCCAATAACAACGGAACAGCGAAACAGGATGCTCGAGGAAAAGAGAAAACAGATAATAGAGATCATAGCAAGAAATTCAATAGACCCGAGGACAAAAGCTCCACATACAACACAGCGGATCGATGCGGCTCTTCATGAGGCGAAGATAGCCATAGATCCTTTCAAGAATGCAAACGAGCAGATAGATCCCATACTCAAAAAAATCAATCTCGTGCTGCCAATAAAATTCTCTATAGTCAAGGCAGAAGTTGATATTCCTCCTGAATTTGCAAATAGATGCTACAACGTCTTAAAGCAATACGGGCAGAAATCTGAGGAATGGCTTCAAGATGGCTCTCTCAGGGCGAGGCTCGAATTCCCTGCAGGCCTAAAAGGGGAATTCCTGGAGCGCATAAACAATCAGACAAAAGGCAGTGCAATAGTTAAATTTATAGAATGAATAACGGTGTAATAAATGCAAAGGATAGTAGTTCCTGGAGAAAGACTCGAAGAAAAACCAGTTCACTTGGAGAATACAATAATACACGGTACCAATACGTATTCAACAATAATGGGGGTCTACGATGATGAAAAAAGAAATCTCGTGCCATTGGAAGGGATGTGGTACCCTCGTCATGGAGATGAGATAATAGGTGTTGTCGAAGAAGAGAAGCTCAATGTTTTCACAGTTAACCTCCATTCAACATACAAGGGAATAATCCTTGTTAAATACTCAGAGGGTGATATTGCCCCGGGAGATGTGATAGAGGCATCTGTAAAAGAACTCGACAAAACAAAGACTGTTGTGCTTGTAAGGCCACGTAAACTTAGGGGAGGAAAAATCCTGGCAATAAAGCCCACAAAGATTCCAAGAATACTTGGCAAGGGCGATTCCATGATAAGGCAGCTTACAGAAGGCACAAAGACATTCATAAAGATAGGTATGAATGGTGTCTTATGGATGCGGGGAGGAGACCTTGACCTCGCAACAAAGGCTATCCTTAGAATAGAAGAAGAGGCACACACAAGCGGACTCACTGAAAGAATAAAGATGATGTTAGAAAAGAGTGCATAAAATGTCAGAAAAACCAGAGTTAATGATAAACGGAAAAAGACTTGATGGAAGGTCAAGCGGAGATCTAAGGCCCATTAAAATTGAATCAAATGTCATAAAGAATGCAAGCGGATCTGCTTACATTGAATGGGGGAAGAATAAAATCTTGGCTGCTGTTTATGGTCCAAGAGAGGCCCTGCCGAAACATACTGCGGATCCTGAAAAGGCCGTGATAAAATGCAGGTATTCCATGGCACCGTTTTCTTCTCTTGAAGAGCACGGCAGATCAGGTCCAAACAGAAGAGCCATAGAAATCTCAAAAGTTACCAAAGAGGTATTTGAAAATGTTGTCGTACTCCAAGATTTCCCTGGTAGCGAGATAAATATTTATATAGAAGTCCTTCAAAGTGATGGCGGAACAAGGGCTGCAGGCATAACTGCAGCAGCAGTTGCACTAGCTTCATCAGGAATTCCTATGACCGATCTCCCATATGCGGTATCCGCAGGAAAAGTGGGAGACGAAGTGATACTCGATCTCGATAAGCTCGAAGACAATTATTCTGATGCGGATATGCCTATGGCAATAGCGCCAATACAGAATAAAATCTTGCTTCTCCAAATGGATGGCACAATGAGCAGCGCTGATATTAAGAAAGCTGTATCAATGATCCTCGAGTCTGGAAAGACAATATCGGGTCTTCAGGTAGCTGCTCTCAAAAAGCCTTACGAAGAGATATCTGGAAAATATACACAAGAATAAAGATGATTAATATGCAAATGGGATCAATACTAGAAGAATACATTTTAGATACTATCAGGAAAGGGCAAAGGGATGATGGTAGGGCATTCGATGTTTACAGAGATATATCCATTAAGAGCTCCCCACTGCAGAACACAGAGGGATCAGCAGAAGTACTTATAGGAAACACAAAAGTTCTCGCTGGAGTGAAGGTTACTTTGGACGAGCCAATGCCTGATAAGCCAGAGGATGGTAACATAATCACCTCTGCAGAGCTTCTTCCACTAGCGTCGGACAAATTTGAACCTGGGCCACCAACTCCTGAAGCAATAGAATTGGCAAGAGTGATAGATAGGGGCATAAGGGCAGCAAACATGATAGACACAAAATCGCTCTTTATAGAAAAAGGGAAGGTATGGAGCGTCTTTATAGATATATATGTACTAAATTATGATGGTAACCTATTCGATGCAGGCACAATTGCAGCCGCGTCGGCACTCTCCCTAACAAGGATACCAAAGCTCGATGGAGAGGAAGTTATACGGGAAGGAAATCTGGAAAGACTAAAACCTGCAAATCTTGTCACTTCGTGCACCTTCGGGAAGATTGCAGACAAGATACTTCTCGATATGACTGCATCTGAGGAGATGTTCTCAAAAGCAAGGATCACTATAGCTAATGATGAAAACGTTGTCAGAGCGATGCAAAAAGGCCTCGGCGGCTCGTTCAGCATAAGCGAGCTTGATCAGATGGTTGGCCTTTCTTTTGAAAAAGGAAAAGAGCTAAGGAATATTATCAAGAAAGCAACAGGTGAATGATTTGTCTAGCTTTAATATAAGATCTGGAGTCAGTCTAAGAAAAAGATATAGGGCAGTTCTCGAACAAAAGAGAGCAAAGTATAGGTGCGATATCTGTGGCAAAGAAGCCGTTAAGAGAGAAGGAACAGCCATATGGAAATGCAGGTACTGTGGTGCCACATTTGCAGGAGGAGCATACACTCTCAAGACAGCTGCTGGAGAAATGGCAAGCAGAGCCATAAATAGGTCCAGAGGAGAATGACAAAAATCTCTTTCACTCCAACGCAAGAGCTCGTAATACACGAGATCGTTGAAGTTTCTGTCGACGATCTTATGCGGGAACGAGTGACTCCAGCAGGCACAATGCCGCTATACTGGTGCGGCGGAGTGCTTTTCAGTTTCTCTTCATTGCCTCTTAATGACGAGGTTGTTAGAGACTACATCAAAGGAAAAATCCACTGGATGGAAGTTCATTTTTCAAAGATGGATAAGTATCAGGAAGTTCTGAGAATAGACGACGAAGAGTACAAATCAACAATGAATATCCGAGTTATAAATACGGACGGCTCAAAGATACATGTCGATTTTGTCGACTGGCTCAAGACTAACGTTAAAACAATGAAATAAGGTAAGGATCATGGCTTATATATGTATACATTGCGGAAGGGAAATCAAAAACCTCGAGAAGTTTGTACGATGCTCATACTGCGGCTACCGCGTTCTCGCTAAAAAGAGATCCTCACTAGCAAAAGAAGTAACCACGGATTAAAGCATCACTGGTTGGTTACAACTATATTCTCAGATACACTCCTCACTCTTTTGTACTCTATGCTATTATTAGCTATCTCTCCACGTATGTCCTCTACTTTCTTTATCTGGTCTATACTCTTTAGGAGTAGCCTTGATACAGTCCCATCTTCAAAATTTAAAACAACTCCTTTTACCTCTCCAAGAATCTTCCCGGATGTTGATATTATCCCCTTTCCATAAAGCTCTGAAATCAATGCCATTTCACTCACCAATATCTATTCTTTTTAATTTCTTGGACGCGAAGATTCTTATTACATATTCTTGCAGAAGGGATATGAATGCCTCTTTATTTACTTCGAGCTCCTCAAGATCTTTATTATCAAAAAGGTCCTTGTGCGAGTTAGCTAGAACATTAAGGTATTCTTTGCCGATGGAATAAAATCTCTCTTTGCAGGATTCGCACCTCCATATGGGCACCACAGGGACTTCTGTTATCTCTTCTGGTCTTGCCTCATCAAGCTCCCTAATCAATTTATTCCCGCAAGAGCTGCATTTTGCAGCAACCGCAACCCTTTCATACCTCTCTACTTCTTCCACATCCAACTTTTCTGCCCCGAGGTATTTTAACAATACCTCATCAATACTTCTATCCTTAACTCTGAATTGGTTTACGATCTCTCCGTTCTTCTTGAACTCTGTTATCAAAGCCCCATATTTGGTCTGCTCTCCGAGAGCGAAGAACTCCTTTCCATCGCGCAGGTATGCATTTGTTCTCTCTCTACCATCTCTGCTCCTATACACTTTAACTTCCATAGAACTAGTTCTCCTTCGAGTAAATGTATTCCTGTATGTCCTTCTTTGTTACTGTGGCTCTTTTGTTTTTCTTCGCGTTATTTACCGCAAAGTTTGCCATTTTCTTGGCCTCCTCTTCCAGTATGGCGGCCATTTCCTCCGCCCCGCTCTCGGTTATATTGGCTTCAAAGTATTTCTTCACCAACTTTTTAATCGCGGGTTTTGGTATTCTGGCCATTGTATCAGCACTCAAGATCCTCATCATCAGATCAGGAATTCAAGCTCATCATCAAACATAATTTCTACTTATAAATATAAATATTACTATGTGTTTAACAGCTGCATACGTACGATATTATAAAAGTTCTTGGTTAATTATATACTGCTTATACTTTGGGTGGTTAAATGATGGAGCTAAACAAAGATAATTTCGAAAAAGAGGTCTTGCAGTCTAAGATGCCTGTTGTTGTAGACTTCTGGGCAACGTGGTGCGGACCATGCAGAATATTCTCCCCAATAATCGAGGAAGTGTCAAAAGAATACGAAGGGAAGATAAAATTTGCAAAACTTGACGTCGATTCTGCACAGGAGATAGCGGCAAAGTATAACATAATGAGCATACCTACTGTTCTTCTATTCGCAGAAGGCAAGATCAAGGCCATGAGTGTGGGTGCTATACCTAAAGAAAGCCTTAAATCCTGGATAACCAAGAATATGTGAGATGGTTCGATGTCTTTTGGTCTGCCACGGGGAGTTAGGGATTACGGTCCGCCAGAAGCCATAGCTCTTCAAGAAACAATATCTGTTGTCGAAGAGATCTTCAAAAGATTTGGATTCTATCCTATAATCACTCCTGCGCTCGAGACTACAGAGACCCTAAACTCAAAGGCATATGGGGATGAATCCACAAAGGAAATATTCCTTCTTCAGGATGGTGAATCAGGGCTGAGGTTCGATTTAACCGTGCCACTCGCAAGGTTTGTTGCCGGAAGAAAAGATCTTCCTCTACCTTTTAAGCGATACCAGATTGACAAGGCATGGCGAAAAGATGAGCCGCAACATATGAGGTTCAGGGAATTTGTGCAAGCAGATATTGATATAATCGGCATAAAAGAGGAAAACGGCGAAGCGGAGGTCATAGCTGCAACGGCAAAGGCCCTAGAAGCGCTAGACATCGATTACACCATACTGATAAATCATCGCATTCTTCTTTCTTCAATACTCGATTTCTTCAAGATCCCCTCTGCAAAACACACTGCTACAATGAGGATACTGGACAAGATGACAAAGATTCAACATGAAGAACTAGTAAGCCAGATGGGCTCTATAGGGATAGATGGCAGAGTCACAGAGGAAGTTCTCACTTTCTTAACAGAGAAAATAGATAATAAAGCACTCATGCAGAAGATTGCTGGCAGCCTCGGAGGCGAGAATCAAGAACTTAAGAGTATGGATAGGCTCCTGGAAATTCTTTCTAAATATTCTCTCAAAGGGAAGATCGAGATAGATCTCTCGCTCGCAAGAGGCCTTGATTATTATACTGGGTTCATATACGAATTTATTGCGTTTCACGGGGGAAAGCGCCTCCCAACAATAGCTTCTGGAGGACGATACGACAATCTAATAGGACTGTTCTCCAAGGATTCTTTTCCTGCTGTTGGTTGCAGCATTGGGATAAGCCGTGTGATCGACATGATCAATGGGAAGAGCAGGAAAACCGAAGCAAACATTTTCATTTCGTATATCTCAGATGATGATTTTGCTTACGCCCTGCAAGTAGCAAATGCCCTAAGGGAAAATGGAAGATATGTCGACATGAATCTTCATAAGCGCAGCATATCCAAGCAATTAGAGTATGCCAACGCAATGGGGATAAAATATGTTGCAATAATAGGAAAGATCGAAAGGGAAGCAGGAAAGGTGAAGTTGAGAAATATGCTTAGCGGGGAAGAAGAACTTGTTACAGTTGCAGAGCTTAATGGAAAGGTAAGATGATATTATGATTTCGGATGTGGAAGAAGTAACAGAAAAAACATTGTCAAAGGGAGGAATACTGGCAAAGCTTTATTTTGATATGCAAGGGGCAAAAGGCGACGAATTACAGCCGCTTATGGCAGATCTTATTAATAATAGGCTCCTAAAGGCCCCTGGGGTGGTGTACTGTTTTGGTAGCATAGAAGAGCCAATACAGATAGAAGATTATTTTTCAACAAGCGCAGCCATAACTACTCTTTTTAAAGATCTCGGCGCAGCAATAAATGTGGTTTTCAATTTCGCACCAATAGGGCTAGAACTGCTTAAACCAAGCGGGGAATACTCAATTAAAACCAGCAACCTTCAATCAATATTGATAGACAT
>CAYWXC010000002.1:7645-22127 GCA_964462345.1 Microcaldota archaeon
CATGCTCCTACTACCAATCTGGGAATAAATCTTATTTATTGCATAATGTAATGCCAGGTCTAACCCGTACTCTTTCATGAATCTCTTTTCATACATTTCAAGGTCCGTGCCTTCTTTAATATGCCTCTTGATCTCTTCAGATGCAATCATTGCTGCACCACTCCCAAATATTATGCCCCCTCCTGTCGATGCTTTGACCTGGCCCGCAGAATCTCCTACTAAAACAACTTCGGCATCATTATCGACGATGCGCTCTCTCCTGGCTATTGGTATCAAACTTGCGCCTCCACCAATTCTCTTCGCTCCTCCTAATACTTCGGCAACTTTCTCACTACTGATGAATCTCTCAAATGCCTTTTTTGCGTTGCCCTTTCCAGAATCAATTCCTATTCCAACTTCAAGTATATCTTTTGAATTAGGACAAAGCCATCCAAACAACCCTGGAGAGATTGTTCTATCAAAAAACAGGTCTACAACACCTTCTCTTCCACCAACATCAAACTCAGCTTTGTAAGTCAATATATATTTCTTGATTGAGCCCATTCTGAAATGTGAGGCAACAGAAGAGAATGCCCCATCTGCCCCAATTATTATTCTTGAATCATGCACTTCATCTAGCTTCGTCCCAGTGATCCTTCTTCCAAAATTCATCCGCGCGCCTTCTCCCACTGCGTTGTCAATGCAAATTTCATTTAGTTTTTCTCTGCCCAAAACGCAGGCTTTGGGTTCCTTAGAGCGTATTTCCATTTTTACATTGCCAGAATGAAGGTTTGCACCATACAAAAGATTTGTAAGTGCCTTCGAATAATCAAAACCAAGAGTTTTAAGCCCAGAGATGGACAATATTCCGGACGCCCTTATCTGTGATCCTGGGTTCGCCTTCTGATCATAAACCTCTACTGCAACGTTTCTCTTGCACAATTCTCTTGCAGCGATTAGCCCAGCAGTTCCTGCGCCTATGACTGCCACTTTGTCTCTCATGATTATCTTTTATACCTTTATAATATTATAATATCAGTCAAAAAAGTCTATATAAATAATTACATTTTATAACATATAACGAGAGTCTCCGATCACGGGACTTTTTATTGGTGTAAAATTAAATGAAAGTTATCATTGCCCAGCCATATCTCAACATCAAGGGCGGAGCAGAGAGAGTTGTCCTTGAGGTGGCAAAGCATTACGACGCGAAGATATACACTCTCGAATACGATAAAAAGAATACGTTCGATGACTTCTCCGAACTAGATATAAACATAATCGGGAAAGATGTTCCTTTATCGGGAATGCTCCCATACAAAGCCTCACAGGGGTTAAGGTTCGGATATAACTTTTATAACATGGAAGCGAAGGAAGACTACGATGTAATAAATGCACACATCTCACCGAGCGAGTGGATACGCCACAAAAATCAAAGGGTGCTATGGTACTGCCACACTCCTCCAAGAGAGGTGTATGATCTTTATGCAGAGAGAATGCGATATCGAACCTATAAAGAAAAATTCATATACGCGACAATGGCTAAAGCATACAAAATGGTCTCACATAAAGTCGTTAACAAGATAGAGTGTATAGCTACAAATAGCGAGACAACCAAAGAGCGGATAGCGCGTTATTTCACAAGAGAGGCAGAGATTGTCAATCCGGGAATAGATTACAAAAGCTTTGAAAATAAAGCATATGAAAAATTCTTTTTCTACCCATCCCGCATAACTCCAAACAAAAGGCAAGATTATGTGATCAATGCATTCAGGCGATTTGTCTCGAAGGCTAATAAAAAAGATTATCATCTGGTTCTTGCTGGGGCGTTGTCAAAGAATCCGGAACACGCCGCATACTTCACCAAAATAAAGAAACTTTCTGCAGGTCTCAATGTGAAAATAATCCCAAACATATCCGACAAGGCGCTAAAAGATCTTTACTCAAGGTCTTATTCTGTATTATTTGCTGCGATAAATGAGGATTACGGATACATACCACTGGAAGCAATGGCAAGCAGTAAGCCTGTAATTTCAGTAAACGAGGGGGGACCCAGAGAGACCATCTTGGACAACAAAACTGGGTTCTTGGTAAACTCGGAGCGGGAAATGGCGACAAAGATGGCGTTCCTTGTAGAAAATCCCGCACTTGTTGAGCACATGGGAAAACTCGGCCAAAAGCGCGTCACATCGCTATACTCTTGGAAAGCGTTCTTCAAAAAATTTGACTCTCTTTTGGAAGAGACTAAGAAAAAATCAGGAAATTAATCAAGAACATATCTTGATATTATCTTCGCAGCCCTTTCAAGAACAGCCTTAATATCTTTCTCTGTATTCAATCCTGTGCATATAAGCTTTCCATTCTTGAACAAGATTATTGCAGCCTTCGTGTCTTTCATCCTAAAGATCGCTCCTGGAAATTGCTCCGGCTCGTAATCAACTTCCTTTACTCCTTTCGAAAGCGCGTAAAGGTCGATGTTTGCATGAAGATCAGCGCTCACCACAATATTCTGTATCTTAATGACTGGTTTTATGTTTATTTCCTTCATTACTGCGGCTGCTTCATGCTTGCTCATAACATCACAGGCTATATTGATATCTAATAAAGATGAACTACTTTTTAATTCTTTCGCTGCCTCTGGGCAAGAGTTAATAATATAAAAAAGAAAGATCGTCATATGCAAAAGCGATTGCTCGAATGCAGATATCATACATTGGAATTAATACGTGGGCAAGAAAGAACACTAGACAGTGTGCAGCTTTCCATTGACACACTGAGAAATGAGCATGCTGACCAAAACTTGATTGGAAAGCTTAGGAGAACGAAAGACAATCTTTTAGCATGCTTCTCAATGCTATCTGGGGAAGAAGCAGAGGCATATATCTATTCTACCTCAGAGCGGGATCTATGGCGAAGGTACGGAGTCTCGACGAGACCCTGGTATGGGTTCATAGGGTTTTTTTCTCCAATACTGCCACTATCCTTCTTCGACTTCTCAATTTTCCCTAGCTCTTCTCAACCTCCCGAGAGGCGCACAGATGTTCAAAAGACAATCAATGAGATACTCAAATCTCTAGAAAGAAGAACATAATTTTGTTATTTTCAACTTTTTGTTGAAAAAAAGCAAAACTTTATATATTTTAATGCATACAATACATTCAATGGGAGTCACTGGGAAGATCGTAATCAAAACCATCAGCAGGCCCGAAGGAAAGGGGATAGAGGCACTATCAGGGCTGTTCTGTAAGGTCTTTGATCTCTCAAGTGGCAGAAGCGACATCGAACCCCTCATATTGCAAGAGATTGCAAATAGCAGCCTTAAAGGAGACGGAACGACTAGCAAGACACTTAATAAGAAATTATCCGTTCCGAGAAGCACGGTGATATATCACCTTAACAGATTCATATATTCGGGTCTTGTTATCAGGAGAGGAAGGCGATACTTCCTGCGCTCAAACGATATGGTGAGTACTCTTGAAGACCTTCAAGTAGAGATATTACAGGAATTCCGCAGGCTGATGGAGTTTGCGGAGAGAATGGATGAGATAATAGGAGATGGTATTGATGAGTGAAGAGCACAAGGATAGTACTGACAAGAAATTGGAGGATACGGCAGATAAAGTCCTAGAAGATCTCAACGATAGACATCTCAGGCTCGCTGCAGAATTCGATAATTACAAGAAAAGGATCGCAAAGGACATTGAGAATTCAAGAAAAGCAGGGAAAGCAGAGCTGGTGTCCAAACTTCTACCAATATTGGATGAATTCGAGATTGCAATCTCCTCAATAGAGAATCCAAACAGCAAGAAGGGCATAGAGTTGATATTCTCAAACTTTGTAACTGCACTAAGAAATGAAGGTCTTTCAGAGATCGACGCAGAAGGAATCTATGACCCGTACAAGCACGAGATAATGATGGTTGCCGAGAGCAAAGAATCTGAAGGAACAATCATAGAGACTGTGAGGAAAGGGTATATGTTTAATGGAATCATGTTGAGACCTGCTTCTGTGATAATATCAAAGCCAAAAAATCCAGAAGAAAAAGAAAGCAAATAGAGTGGTAATATGAAAATAATAGGAATAGACTTAGGGACATCAAACTCAGCCGCAGCAGTACTGGAAGGTGGAAAGCCAGTCCTGATACCAAGCGCAGAAGGAGCATCGCTTTATGGAAAATCATTCCCAAGCTATGTTGCATTTACAAAGGACGGCCAGCGCCTAATCGGAGAGCCTGCAAAGAGGCAAGCAGTAGCAAATTCTGAGGGCACGCTAAGCACGTTCAAGAGGAAGATGGGGACAGATTTCAAGTATAAGGCTTTTGGGAAGGAGTATTCTCCTCAAGAATTGTCTGCAATGATCCTGCAAAAAATAAAGAAGGATGCAGAAGCTTTTCTTGGCGAAGAGGTAAAGAAGGCAGTAATAACAGTTCCTGCATACTTTAACGACAATCAGAGGCAGGCAACAAAGGACGCAGGCGAGATAGCGGGACTGGAAGTGGTAAGGCTTGTAAATGAGCCTACAGCAGCAGCTCTTGCGTATGGTCTTGACAAGCAAGGGAAGGAGCTCAAGGTGCTTGTTTACGACTTTGGAGGAGGAACCCTCGACGTTACTATAATGGAATCCGGAAACGGAGTCTTTGAAGTTAAGTCAACAAGCGGAGACACTCAGCTTGGAGGAACGGACATGGATAACGCAACAGTCGCTTTCTTGCTCTCAGAACTCAAGAAGCAGACTGGTACCGATGTATCAAAGGATAGCCAGGCGTTGCAAAGAATAAGAGAAGCTGCAGAGAAAGCTAAGATCGAGTTGTCAACAACTCTCACAACAGAAGTTAATCTTCCATTCATAACAATGGCAAACAACGCCCCTGTGCATTTCACATACGCATTTACTAGAGCAAAACTCGAGGAAATAGTGGTGCCTATAGTCGAAAGAACAACAAAACCAGTAATGCAGGCCCTTAAGGATGCAAAGCTCGAACCAAAGGATATAGATAAGGTGATTCTTGTCGGAGGCCCTACAAGGATGCCGATAGTTCAAAGATATGTTGAGCAGCTCCTAGGGAAGAAGATAGAACGCGGAGTCGATCCGATGGAAGCAGTGGCATTCGGAGCAGCAATACAGGCTGGGGTGCTCACTGGCGAAGTTAAGGATATAGTGCTTCTTGATGTTACACCATTGTCCCTTGGCCTAGAGACTCTTGGAGGAGTCATGACAAAGCTCATAGAGAAGAACACCACAATACCTGTAAAGAAGACCCAGATATTCACAACTGCAGAGGACAACCAGCCCGCAGTCGACGTACACATAATCCAAGGAGAGCGGCCACTTGCCAAGGATAATATCGAGTTAGGAAAATTCTCCCTTACAGGATTGCCTCCAGCACGAAGGGGAGTTCCGCAGATCGAAGTGACATTTGACATAGATGCGAACGGAATCCTTCATGTCGGCGCAAAGGACAAGGCTACTGGGAAGGAGCAGCATATGCAGGTTATAGCTCCGAACAAAATGAATAGGGACGACATAGAGAAGAAGGTCCGCGAAGCCGAAGAGTACGCTGAATCTGACAAGAAAACACTCGAACTAATAGAGACAAAGAACAACGCCGAATCTCTTGTATATCAAGCAGAGAGAACGCTCTCAGATTATAAGGACAAACTATCTCAGGAACAGCAACAAAAGGTTGAGGAATCAAGAAAAGCTCTTGAAGAAGCCCTAAAGGGCGAAGAGCTTGATACTATAAAGAGTAAAACCGACGATCTGATGAAGCTTCTGCAAGAGATAAGCCAGAGCATGTATCAGCAAGGCCAAGGAGAAGGGACATCTGGTGCTGGGCCTGAAGGTGCACCAGGTCCTGAAGATGGGCAGCAAGGTTCTGATGATGGAACCGTAAATGCAGACTTTAAGGTAGAGAAGTGATAACTTAATGGAAGATTATTACAGTCTTCTGGGAGTACCAAAGACAGCAACCAGGGAAGAGATCAAGAAAGCGTACAGGGATCTTGCCTTAAAGTACCATCCTGACAGAAACAAGGATGCCAGCGCCGAGGAAAAATTCAAGAAGATAAATGAGGCGTACGCGGTGCTTAGCGACGAGACTAAGCGTAGGCAGTACGATGCCTATGGCCCGGAGCAGTTCGGACGCCAGTATTCAGAGCAGGATATATTCCGAAACTTCAACTTCAGAGATATCTTCAAGGACGCTGGAATAAACATAAATATGGGTGACGGAGATTTCGATTTTTTTGGCAACTTCTTTGGCCAAGGCCAGCGCAACAGGGATGTGGGACAAAGCATTCTCTTTAGGATGGATCTCACCTTGGAAGAGATAGCACACGGTGCCCAAAAAGAGATTAACCTTAGGCACAGGCGGAAATGCAATCATTGCGGAGGAACTGGCGGAGAGCCTGGTTCCAAGCAGAGCAAATGTCCAAAATGTGATGGCTCTGGCAGAGTCACTGTCATAACCTCCTCTTTCTTGGGAAGAATACAATCAGTCACTACTTGTGATCTATGTACGGGCTCTGGAAAGATGTATGACAAACGCTGTAAGACCTGCAATGGAAAAGGCGGTGTAATAGGTAATGATAACATAAACGTTACCATACCTGCCGGGGTAAAGGATGGCATGAGGTTGAAGCTCGATAAGATGGGCGATTTCGGAAAAGACGGATCTGGAGATCTTTTCATAGAGGTTCACTTATTAAAACACAAAATCTTCGAGAGAGTAAATGACAATGATATATTTACTGAAGTAAAGATTCCTTTCTACAAGTTAATACTTGGGGGCAAGGCCACAGTCCCAACGCTTAATGGGGAGAAAGAGATCTCTATAGACCCGGGAACAGATCCGGGCAAGGACATTCTGCTCAAAGGAGAAGGAATAAAGAAATTTGGATCAACATCTCATGGAGACGAGATACTTCGAATAAATGTATCCATACCAAAAACCATGACTTCTGAGGAGCGGGAAGCCATAGAGCGCTTCAGGGATGCAACTGAGAATGAGAAAGGTGACTCAAAAAAAAGATTCGGCATATTCTAAGCATCTGACCCATGTTATTTTAAATTTGAATAACTTTCTATTAATGTGTATTTTATGCCTGATTTTAGCGTGACACCTTATGATGTAGAAGGGCAGATGGATTACGATGCACTTGCGCAACGTTTCGGTATAAAGCCCATAGATGGTGCTCTCAAAAAGCGAATTAAAAAGATTGCCGGGGAGAGCCACTTCATGATACGAAGAGGGATATACTTCGCACAGAGGGACATGGACTGGTTGCTTGACCAGTATGAACAAGGTAATAAATTTTATCTTTATACTGGGATAGCTCCTTCTGGAAGAATGACTATGGCGCACCTGATTCCATTTTTATTAACCAAATGGTTGCAGGAAAAATTTGATGCTGAAGTCTACATATACATACCTGATGAGGAAAAGTTCCTTGCAAAAAAAGATCCCAACTTAACACTGGATAAGGTACATTCTCTTGCGTACGAGGATGCATTGGACATCGTTTCACTAGGATATGATCCAAAGAAAACAAAGATCTTTCTCTCTACTGAGTATGCCAAAACCCTCTACAAGCAAGCAGTGCGCGTAGCAAAGTACATAACTTTCTCTATGGTTAAGGATGCTTATGGTTTCACAAACGAGACGAATGTTGGAACGCTATTTTATACGAGCTTACAGTCAGTCCCAGCCTTTCTGAGATCTGTGGAAGAAAATAAGAATGTTCCGTGCCTGATACCTCTAGGGGTGGACCAGGATGTGCACTTCAGGATAGCAAGGGATGTAATGGCGAAACTTGGGTACTATAAGCCATCAATAATACATGCTAAGTTTCTACCCGGCCTAGATGGGCGCCCAAAGATGTCTTCAAGCGATCCCAACAATACAATCTACCTTAACGATTCTCCGGAAATTGTAAAAAAGAAGATCAATAAGGCAATAACTGGGCAACAATCAACCGCAGAGCTGCAAAAAAAACTTGGCGGAAATCCAGATAAATGTGCAGTGTGCCAATATTATAGATATCTATTCGAGCCCGATGACGAGAAACTTGCGAAAATATTCGAAGGCGAAAGAAATGGTACGCTCTTGGCTGGAGAGCACAAGCACGATCTTACTGAGAGGATAAACGGGTTCCTTTTAGAGCACAATAAGAAGAAGGAAGAAATCCGTCCACATCTTGATGATTTCATAGTTAGAGACTAACTCTCAGTTTTTCTGAAGGACCACAAAAAGATGCATCTTGTCATAAGGCATTATGTCTATAGACTCCAGCAAGTTGAATTTCTTCGAGACCTTCTCCAAAAACTCTTTATATATCTCACTCGGTTTCCGTGAAACGTCTATGCTTTGCGATTTAATTGCAACATATGCATAGCCCCCCTTCTTAAGCAAGTAACAATTTTCAAGAAGTATCTCCGCTTGGTCTCTTGCAGCAATGTCTTGATATATAACATCAGCATTGCCAACATCCTCTCTGTATTCTTCTACCTTTCTCGCATCATTGAATATCGGAAGCATATTGGCTCTTCTTTCACACACCTTTAGCAGGTCACGGACGTTCCTCTCAGATATCTCCACACAATAGAGCACACCATTCTCGCCTATTATATCGCTGACATGGCTACACGTGGTCCCAGTTGCTGCCCCTAAGTAAAGCACTCTCGAACCTTCCCGTATCTCCATCTTTTTCAAGCCGTTCGCTATTGCAGCGCCAAGTTTGCTTCTGTATGGGTTCCATAGCCTATACTCTAGCTTCTCGCTGTGTACGAGCTCTTCTCCATAAACACTTCTTCCCTTGTCAAGGTTCACTGTTGCAAGCTTTCCGTCTACGAGAAAAACTCCGTCAAAGATCTTCTTTATTTGATGCATTTAATACACACAAATAAGATTTAGAAAAACATATTTATATCTGAGTTGTAATGTATCTTTGCTTCGATTTCCTGATTGATGTGGTCAAATGCAAGGTGGGCGATCAAACAAATTCATAATAGACATATATAATACCTGTAAGGCATCAAATGGCATAAGCGACTTATTCTCAAGGATTTCTGATAAACTCAAGGAATCCTTTTCCATCGATAAAATAGTTGTAAAGAACATTAGCCAGAAAAAGGAGAACATGTCTGCCGGAGAAGAGTATGCTATCAACACGAAGCAATTATACATAGACAATAGACTTAGCGGATATTCCGCATTTCCAGATTTAATAAATTACTACAATTCTGGATTTCGCAGTTCTGCAATAATCCCGGTCATAAACGAGAAAAAAGCCATAGGCACGATAACGCTGCTATCTCAGAAAGAAGAGGCGTTTGGAAAAGAGGAAATGGCAGAACTAAACATTGCATCAAATATCCTCAATAACGAGTGTGGGGTACAGCTCGAACGCGAAAAAGGCCGGGAGATGGAAAAATTCTTCGATGCTGCATTTGGGATCATGGTACCTCAGGCAATAGTATCCCAGAAAGGAAGGCTGATATTGGCAAACGCCGCAATGATGGATCTGCTCGGGAAACCAAAGGAAATGCCCACTTCTTCCCTCTCGCAATTTTTCAAGATAGACTTTACCAAGATCTCTGGTTCCTCTTGGGAAGAGGAGTATGTTGAGAGCACAAGCGAATCAGGCAGGAGATTCAGGCTTTCAGCCAAAGCTCTCGGAGACGGACTTCTGCACCTCTCTTTTAACGAGACAACCGCACTCAATCTTCTTGAGGAGAGAGCAAAGGCTCTTGATTACAGCGCAACAGAGGCATTTATAACAATGGACAACGATCTCAGGATAAACTGGGCAAGCGCGAATATCTCAAGAATACTTAAGGTCGACAAAGATTATCTCATCGGGCGAAAGCTGTCAGACTTCGCAGGCAGCATTCCAACACAGTCTCTCTCAAAGGGAAGCATGCTATCCGAAGACATGCAGTTAAATTTTGACAATAACATCAAGTCAGAAGTTACCGCTACAATCCTGAAAGGGAAAAACGGCTTCTCCTCAATACTCTCAATAAATTTTGATAAATACCTGGCATCGATTAAAAAAGCTCTCAGAGACGTCGTGCAGATTTCAAGCGACGCGGTAATAGAAGTTGATGCTTCTGGAAGCATAACAAAAATAAACAAGAGCGCAGAGAAGCTTCTAAAGTACAGGAGCGATGAATTAGAGGGAATGCAAATCTCCTCACTATATGCGGATACGGACAGCCAAAACCGTTTCAGTTCTTCCTTATCCATAGCGAAGAAGAACGACGTCGTTACTGATATATACGTTAACATGCTGCCAAAAAGTATAGGCGAGAAGATGCCATTTCAGCAAAGCATAATGTCGATAAAGAACAATAACAATGCGGTGGATGGCTATTTCGTTGTAAGCAGGGAGCTCTCAACAAAAATGGAAAAGGAACGCCTCAACGAAACTTTGGACAGGACGACAAAGCAGATGAAAGAAATAAAGAGCGAGAGCGACCTCAAAACGCAATTCATCTACAATGTGTCTCACGATTTCAAGACCCCAATCACAAACATAAAGGGCTTCTCAACTCTTCTTTACAAAGAGGAATTTGGGGTCCTTACTGATGAACAAAAGGAGTATGTGAAGATAATAATGGATGAACTTGACAGACTAATGCTTCTGATAGAACAGATACTTGATGTGGCAAAACTATCATCAGGAAGAATTAAGCTTGACTTGCAGCAGGTAGAAATGAAGGATTTGATGGAGAACGCGAGCATTAAGGCACTTGCAGAATCCGCTGCGAACAAAGGAATAATTCTAAAGCACAACGTTGATTACAATGTGCCACAGATCTCCGCGGACCCTAACCGGCTGATACAGGCATTTGTAAATCTCATAGGAAATGCTATCAAATTCACAGATGCAGGTGGGTTAATATCTGTCTCAATATTCAAGAAGGGAAAAAATATCCGTGTGGAAGTTACTGATACGGGAATGGGGATAGATAAGGAAGAGCGGGCCAAGCTCTTTAAGAAATTCTATCAGCTTCCCAGAAAAGGCCTGACGACACACGAGGGAGCAGGAACTGGGCTGGGGTTGTCTATAACTAAGGAGATAGTAAACCTTCACGGTGGTCAGATTGGCGTAAAATCTGAAGTTGGCAAAGGCAGTACATTTTGGTTTACAATCCCGACTTCTCAAAAAGTGAAGAAAAAGGTTGATTAAGCTCTTACGAGATTGTGTTATTCACTACCACTATATTCTTGTCTGCCCTTATTCCCAGACTTCTCTGCAAGACTAATATAGTGAACTGTGTTTCGTTCATAGATCCCTGAATCTTCTTTATCTGGAGATCTGCTATGTTCGATCCTGTTGCGCTTATGTTCACTAGCGTATTATTGAGTAAAGTAAACTCTTGTGTTTCCCCAGTAAGTATTGGAACCGAACTCAAATAAAATGTGGCTGCTGACGAAGAAGAATTCTTCAGGTAAAGGACAAACGGTGTACTTGTTGTTGGAAGCCTGAAGACAAGACTTCCTCCACTCTTAAGTGATGTCGTATAATTATAAGATACAAGCCTTATCGATGGTCCGGAAACAGAGAGCCATGCTAATAATATAACTACTATGAATGCCACGAGAGCCAATGCTACGTAAACATACGGGCCGGTTTCAGACTTCGGCTTGAACGATCTCTTCTTTGCCATGTCTTATCATAATGCAAACAGGTTTATAAACATTTTTAGTGGAAAAGCCCAAAAGACAAGATAAGTAATATTAGTTTTTCTGTCAAAGAGATAAATTGGGCGATCGTATGGTAAGCATAGATGATATAGAGGCAGACATAATCTCACTCATAAATGATAAGCAGCAGGTGACATCGGATGAGCTTTCCGCATTCGCAGCATCTATAGGGATGAATGACGAGATGCTTAAAAGGGGACTTGCAGAGCTGGAAGGCGCAAACATAATAGCATCAAGAAGCAGCGGCGGAATCTTGACTTATTATCTCCTGAATGACGAGCCATCTCTGCGGAGAATCATGATCGTTGAAGATGATAAGAATATCAATAAGCTTATGGCGCTCTCTGTTGGGAAGGGTTTCGATATTGTGCAGATGTATGATGGCAGGGAAGCCTTGCAGAGAATACGAAACGAGAAACCGGATCTCATAATACTCGATCTCATGTTGCCTGGAGCTGATGGTCTGGAGATATGCCAAAGAATAAAGAAGGATCCAGGCCTTAGCGATACTGTTGTAATAATAATAAGCGCTATGGATGCAACATCAAACCGTTTCAAAGGCATCAAATATGGTGCTGATTATTATATAAAGAAACCTTTCGATCCTGGGGAGCTGAGAAGTCTGGTGACCATATTCCTTAAAAAGAAGGGCAAGAAGTTCGATCCCTTAATCGATCTGCCAAATGAGGATAAAATATCTGCGGCTCTTGAGAAAGCAGTGGAGAGCACAAATAGCAGTTATGAGATCGGTAGAATAAGGCTTGAAGGATTGGCAAGCTTTGCTAGGCGCTTTGGGAACGGTTCTGCAATAACAATCCTAAGGCTAGCTTCTCAAATACTACAAGATAAGGCGCACGAAGTTGGAAACAATGTTTTCGTTGGGTTCCTAAATAGTGACGATTTTATAATCGCAGGAGATAATAAGAACGTTCCCGAAGTAGTTAAGCGAATATCTTCCGAGTTCAATGCCGTTCTTCCTTTCATATATCAAAGTGAAGGATATAAGCCAATAGAAAAGGGGATAGAAGACATATATGGCGCAGAGAAGCCTCATCTTGGCCTGATATATAAACTAATAAAGAAGGACTCTCTTATTGAAAGAAGAGCAGAGATATTAAAAAAGAAGCCGCAAGAAGACCAAAACATCGGTTCATACACTTACGAGGAACTCCGGCACATGCTTGAGAGCGATGATCTTGATATAACCATAACAAGAGATCCAAACGGGGTCAGGCTTTCTGTGGGAAAAAGCGGAAAAAATTCCTGACTATTTTCTTCTTTTTCCTCCGCTTGCTACCTTACCCTTACTCTTGATCGCCACTTTATTCTTCTTGGCCGCAGTCTTCTTTGTTGCATTCACAGACTGGCTTCTCCGCGAGAGAATATCATCTATATGCGAGTCGTCAACAGGGCGATCAGTAGAGGCAAGTGCCGCTTCGCTCTGTATTGCTCCAATCTCAAGCAGCTCTTCGACCCTCAGGCCCCTTTCAAGAGCCTCTCTTTTCTTAAGGCTTGCTTTCTTGGATGTTTTCGAGACCACAATCCCACCCCTCCTTACTATCTATAAAAGTATAAATAACTATACTCCCCAATATTATATCTCTATATTCTTTCAGAAACCCCTTGATCTGATTGCGTCAGAGAGTCTAGGTGTTCGTTTTTGATTAAATTACACGAAAAACCATTTTCAAAGGAAGAGAGCCTTTCAAGCCTTTCGCCAGAAGTTAGATCATGGTTTGAAAAAACCCATAAAGGCCTAACTCCACCCCAACATTATTCCTTTAAGCTAATAAGCGAAGGCAAAAACATACTTATAACCGCACCAACAGGCAGCGGGAAGACCTTCTCTGCATTCATGTCTATAATCAGCAGCCTCATGCGCAAGGAGCGAGAAGGGCTATTGGAAGATAAAGTATACTGCATTTACATATCTCCATTAAGGGCTCTCAACAATGATGTTTACAAGAACCTCTCTAAGCCGTTGGAAGAGTTATACGCTTCTTTGGAAGGCGAAAAGAAAAAGATATCTATAGGCGTAAGGACTGGGGACACAACACAGAGTGAAAGGCAGAAGCAATTGCGCAAGCCACCAAACATCTTAGTAACGACACCAGAAAGCCTTGCAATACTTATTAATTCTCCAAGATTCCTTGAAAACCTGAAGTCTCTTGAGTATGTTGTCATAGATGAGATACACGAATTGGCCAGCAATAAAAGGGGCGTCCATCTCTCCCTCTCATTGGAAAGGCTGTCCGACCTGATAGATAACGACTTTGTTAGAGTCGGGCTTGGAGCCACTCTCCATCCGATAGACGAAGCAGCAAAGTTCCTTGCAGGCTATAAGAACGCCACAGAAGAGAGGGATTGCTACATTGTTGATGCAACGTGGGAAAAGAAGACAGATCTACTTACAATGAGCCCGGTAAAGGATATAATAAATTCAAGCGACGACAAGATCGAGAACCAAGTCTATACCAAGATCAATAATATAATAAAAAAGAATAAGACAACGCTAATCTTTACAAACACCAGGAGTGGAACAGAGAGGGTAATATTCAATCTTATGAAGCGCTTCAAGTATGGCGAAGATGCCATAGCTGCGCATCATGGTTCTCTCTCAAGAGAGGCGAGATTGGGTGTTGAAGATCTCCTAAAAAAAGGCAAGCTCAAATGCGCTGTCTCTTCAACCAGCCTGGAGCTGGGGGTCGACATAGGAGACATAGACAATGTGATTCAGCTTGGCTCGCCAAAGAGCGTTACCAGGGCCATACAAAGAGTCGGCAGAAGCGGCCA
>CAYWXC010000003.1:0-18913 GCA_964462345.1 Microcaldota archaeon
CGCTTCTTGGCACTGACATGAACTCCATAAGATAATCGAACGGCTTAAGGAAGCCTGGTCTTACAACCAGGCTAGGTGCTAATTCATCACTTTCTATTTCTTCAAGGTGGTATCTCCCGGAAGTTGCCTTGTCTATGTTATGCTTGATCTCATGCATCCTCTTTTTAGGAGCCCATCCCTCCATGATTATTGTCTTTTCTGTTCTTTTGAACATTGTGCTTGATTCAAATCTTGCTAACTCTATTTCTAGTGATTCTTTGATTGCCTGAAGCTTGGGGTATTCCTTCCTAAAACCATCGAATTCTTTTTCGATCTCTTTCAGTCTATGGGTTCTTTTATCTCTTAATTCTGAGATTCTGGAAAGAAGGTGTGAAGGCGTTCCTTCAATATATTTTGCCCTGAGGTCAATCTCTTCAATATCAAGCTTCTCTAAAGACTCCGTTATCTTATCTTCTCGCTTCTTCTCAAATGCGACAAAGAATAAGTCCATCCTTTTGCTTATATTTTTCTCTACGACTTCTGCTCCACTGCCCTCTAATGCTTTTTTAAACTCGCCTGATAACTTTCTGTTTACTCTATAAGCTCTAAATGAGAGCCTTGTGCTATACATACTGTCGAAGTCTATATCTATTCCTGAAAAATCCTTGGCTACTGACTCCGCATAATTAAGTGCCTGCATCTCCTCAGATATGTTTCTCTTCTCGTCTTCGAGGGCAAATATCTTATCTATAAATTCTATCTTCTCTGCTTCTCTCACAGGGTCGTGAACTTTAATCTGCACTTTCTCCTTCATTGATGGCTTCCCAAGAATCTGCACAATCCCATTTATCCTGATAAGCTTCTCGGACAGTGCTGCCGCAGCCGGATCAGAACCGGAATCCTGAAGATCTATACCTACTTTTCTAAACTCTATGGCTCCTAGCTTATGAAGCACGGATACCAGGCTCCTTCTGTCAGAATCTAGTGTCAATATTCTTATTTTCTGCATCTCTTCTGTTCTAAGCAATTTATACACCAAATATGTCCTTGAGGGCGAATTTGATTACGTCCTTTCTCTTACTCTCGCTTATTTCCTTTTTGCCAATGGCTGAAGCCTCCTTTTCTGTTCTTGAGATCTCCTCTTTCCTTTTTTTCTCTATCTCTAAAACTGCTTTCTTCTCAGCATCTTCAATAATCTTCTTTGCCTTTTCCTCAGCATCTTCAATAATCTTCTTTGCCTTCTCATTTGCATCCGCGAGGCCTTCCTCAACCTCTTCGTTTGCTTTCTTAATCATATCCTCTGCCTTCCTCTCGCTTTCTTGAACATCTTTTATGGACTCTAATTTATTCATGTGAATCATCTATACACCAAATGTGCAGATGATCAAAAGAAGTAGAAGATCACTACACATTCACATTCAGTATAAATTGATAAGTTAAGCTTATAAATCTTGCTCGATAGAAGAAAGGTTATCTGGTAGTGCATATGCTGACTTTTGTCACCGGAAATAAGTCCAAACTCAAGGAAGCGAGCACGCTGCTCGGCATGAAATTGGTGCAGAATAACTTTCAACTTGATGAGATTCAATCCCTCAGTGTTAAAGAGGTCTCAATAGCGAAGGCAAAGGCCGCACATCTTAAAATAGATGGTCCTCTGATAGTAGAAGACACTGGCCTCTACATTAATGCCTTGAATGGCTTTCCAGGGGCATTTGTAAAGTGGTTTGAGCTTATTGGCTATGATAAAATATGCTCAATGTTGGCTACTGGGGATAACTCCGCGTACGCTGAAACATGCGTTGCCTTTATTTCAGAAAATGTTCTGAAGACCTTTGTTGGCAGAGTCGATGGCAAAATATCCAATGCACCAAGAGGGAAAAACGGCTTTGGCTGGGACTCAATCTTTGAGCCCAAGGGGTATGAAAAGACAATGGCAGAGCTCTCGGATTCTGAGAAGAACGGGGTTTCAATGAGAGGGCAGGCGTTTCTTAAATTAAAGGATTACCTGAGCAGCCACGGATACTGACTTAATTATGAATAAGATTTTACCATGGAAGAGTTCCAATGCTTTCAAGGCCTATGCTTTTCAATGCTTTCTCTGCATTGTCATAATAATCCCTGCAGAACTCATTTATTTTTTTCATGTCTCTCATACCAAGGCTATTAAGTCTTTCAAGTATCTTTGCTCGTCTTCTTTCTTCTAAAATTATCTCACTGGGCGGATAGCCCGTTAGCCTTGAGAGAGTGTCCCTGTAAGTAACGCTTGGAAGCATTTCCGAGCTCCTATGGGTCTTGTAATCATATGTGTAAAGGTCTGAGAGAAGAACCTGGGTCTCCATTCCCGATATCTCGGAGATCTGCGTTATTCTCCTGACTTGTTTTCTATCCTCTGTGACCTGCGATATCACTATAAGCGCGTCTATGAGTGGTATTATATCCTTCTCTATATTCATTGGGGTGTGCTCAAGCCTCGTTATAATATCTCTGGTCGTGCTTGCATGTATCGTGCTCATAGATATTTTTCCTATGTTCATTGCAGTCATCATATCCTTCGCTTCTTCGCCTCTTGCTTCTCCTATTATCATTATATCTGGTCTCATCCTTAAAGCGTTTTTCACAAGATCTTCGGTGTTCAACTCCGGACTCGTCTCCAATCTGACACAATTATCCTGTGTCTCTGTATTAAGTTCGTAAGTCTCCTCTATCACTATGACTCTCGTTTCTGGCCTGAAAAAGCTGAACATTGCATTCAATAATGTGGTCTTGCCGCTTGCAGGCATTCCTCCTATGAGTATGTTCGCAGGCCTGACTCTAAGACCTTCTGCATACAACCAAAGCCTGCCCCCTATATTGTATCCAAATTCACCCTTATTTATAAGATCTATTATGCTCAATGCCTTATTCTTGAAATTTCTTATTGTTATGTCAGCACCCAATGGCGAATCCACAATATTTGCTCTTGATCCGTTTGGAAGATGAACATCGCTAATATTGCTGTTTGATACTGCTGTAGTTGCATACATATTAAGCTTCGCGACGAGTAAGGCTAGATCTTTTTTTGAATTTACCTTTTCTGTTGCCTTGACATATCCCTTTCCGCTCTTATAATAAAAGACATTGGTCGTGTTATTTACCATTACATCTTCAATATCCTCATCGAGCACGTATTTCTCTATTGGCGAAAAATCCTTTGCGTCGTCTATGACCTTCTTGATATCTTCATTCGAGCACGTTGGATCGACAGACTTTGCTACATTTGTTATTCTCTCTATTAAGTCCCTCTCCCCCCCAATCCTGCTGAGCTTTCCCCTAAGCCTTCCGTATATTTCTATCTCAAAATCATAAAGCCTGTTTCCTTCCATATCATATCCCGCTGAAAAAAGTTCTGATGCAAAGGATTTAATCTTTTCGCAGCTGACCATAGTATCATTTAAATAATACGTATGTAATCAATTCAGTGAGTGCATGAGCTCTGGTGCATATGCTTAAAGCTAGGAACGGAAAGCTTCAAAGTGCTATGGAGTATCTGCTCACATATGGCTGGGCAATACTGATACTCGTTGTTATAGTGTATCTCATGTATTACTTAGTCATATTGCCTGCCACAATAACATCCTCACATTGCTCTCTCACATTTGGGGCATTTTGCCAGGACATAATAATGGGGTCAAATGCGATCCATTCAAATATGGTGATACTGTTTACAAATACTCAGCAGTATGCATTGCAGGCACCAAACATCTCTCTAACATCTCCGACTTTCGGTGAGGTAACTGGAACATGCCAGCCGCATTTTGTACTTCCCGGAGGATCAATAATCTGCATAATGAATATACTGAAAGCCGTGAGGCCCTCTTCGCTCGTCAGCGGAAGGCTCAGCCTGAATGCATCCTTATGTACAAATCAGAACCCTACTCCGGATGCATGCTTACCTTCTCCTCCACAAACATACACGGGATATTTCAATGCTCATGTGCTAAATGCGATAATAACACCCAGAATAGAGATAGCTTTCAGTGCAGAGAACTCTACACAGATAGCTAATGGAGTTCCTGACAAGCTCACTGCAAATGTCAAGCTTTTTAACTCCCCAATTTCTGGTGCAACAATAATTTTCTCTGCAAACCAAACCTATCCTACAATCAGCCCAAGAGTTGCTACTACTGACAGCAATGGTGATGCGATGAGCTATATTTCAAGCACTATTTCTGGAAATGTGCTTGTCAATGCATCTTTTGCAAATGATAGTGCATTCACCGCTATCGATTTCATACCTTATATAACCGTATTTTACGGGAAGCTCAGCTGCTTTACAATTCCTGATGGCAACATATACTGCGTAACCCAGTCTGGAATATATGTGTTTTCACTATCCTCAGAAGAGTGGATCCTGATGAGTAATCCTCCACCGGGGCAGCAGCCATTCAGCTGCTTTACGCAGACTGATGGCACTTTGTATTGCGTGACATCCAGCGGATTGTATATTTACTCAAATGGCTCATGGGTTGAAGTGAGTTCTCCCCCAAGCGGTTCAATTTATCTAAGCTGCACGTCACCACCTGACAATAATATATATTGCGTGACCTCTACTGGCACTTACCAATACAGTTCTGGATCCTGGTCTACGATAAGCAACGAGCCTCCTGGGGGCATACCTTTCAGCTGCTTTATACAGGCAGATAAGAACACTTATTGTGTGACTACAATTGGAATATATCTTCTATCTTCAAATACATGGGTAACCCAAGGCCCAGCCCCTCCAGGCGAGCTTCAATTTAGCTGTTTCTCAATGCCGAATAAGAATATTTATTGTGTTACGTACACAGGCACATATCAATTCGTTAGTGGGTCCTGGTCAAATATAGGCCCAGCCCCTCCAGGAGAATCCTCTCTAAGCTGTTACTCAACAACCAATGGGGGCATGTATTGTTCCACAGCTACTGGGGTCTATCAATTCATTACCAATAGCTGGCAACAAATAGGTCCTGCTACTTCTGGAACCTGATCTCATAGCGTGAATTCCAATATAATCAAGTTATCAAGAAAGAATAAAAAGGTTCAATCTTAGTTTGAATTGGTTGTTGAATGGAGATCATAAATCACGATATCATCATATTAGGAAGCGGATTGGCAGGTATGACTTCTGCAATACACGCATCAAGAAAGTCGGAGAACAAATTAGATATAGCAATGATATCAAAGCTTCATGCCATGAGAAGCCATTCCGTGGCAGCAGAAGGTGGGATCTCCGGTGTCTTGTATCCAGAGTACAACAAGGATTCATTTGACCTGCATGCTTATGATACTATAAAAGGTTCAGATTATTTGGCAGACCAAGATGCCGTAGAACTTCTGGTTGAAAATGCACCAAAAGAAATAATGTTCTATGATCATCTTGGGGTCCCATGGAACAGAAATGAAGGGGGGAGAGTTGCGCAGAGGCCATTCGGTGGGATGAGCATACCTCGAACCGCGTTTGCAGCAGATAAGACTGGCTTCTTCATGATGAGATCTCTTTATGATGAGATTACAAGCATGAACAATATAAAGATCTACCATGAGCATTTCACCACCTCCTTGCTCTCTAAAGATGGGAAATTTCTCGGAGTCGTAGCGATAGATCTCAGCACGGGAAGCGTCAAGCTTTTCCGTGGCAAAGCTTGCATAATAGCAACGGGCGGTGCTTCAAGGACCTACAAATTCACAACAACTTCCCACGCATGCACTGGTGATGGAACGGCTCTTGCATACAGGTCCAGATTCAATCTCAAAGACATGGAATTCGTGCAGTTCCATCCGACTGCCCTGGTGCCAAGCGGCATACTTATAACAGAAGCGGCAAGAGGCGAAGGGGGATATCTCTATAACTCCGAAGGAAAGCGTTTCATGGAAAGATATGCAAAGAGTAAGATGGAGCTTGCGCCTAGGGATATAATCTCAAAGGCCATAATAACTGAGATTAAAGAAGGCAGGGGAATGCTTCATGAAGAGTCAAAGCTAAGGTACGTGCATCTTGACCTGCGGCATCTCGACCCGGAGAAGATCGATGAGAGGCTGCCAATGATAAAAGACATCACGATCAAGATGCTTGGGATAGATCCAGCAAAAGATCCTATACCTGTAAGGCCAGCTGCACATTTTACGATGGGCGGCATACATACTAATAAGAAAGGCAGAATGAGCAGGTCTGATGGGAAAGAAAGCAGCGGTTTCTGGGCTGTAGGAGAAGCTGGATGCGTGAGTGTGCATGGGGCAAATAGACTCGGAAGCAATTCCTTGAGCCAATGCTCTGTATGGGGAAGGATCGTCGGTGAGGATGTCGCCGACTATGCCATGAAAGAAAACAGTCTTTCTGATGGCGATGTTGTTGCAGAAGCTGAAAAAGAAGAAGCCAGGATATCGAAGCTGCTCAACTCAAACGGGAATAACAATCCCTATGATATAAAAGAAGAGCTAACTTCAACTATGGATGATCTTGTTTATGTTTTCAGAACAACAGATGGGCTAAGATCTGCATTAAAGAAGATCGATAATCTCAAAAAGTCTTTCGCAGACATACGCATAGCAGACAGGGGCAATGTCTATAATACAAACCTAAGAGATGTGCTTGAGCTCGAGAACCTTTTGGATCTTGCAGGTGTGATAACAGAAGCAGCCTTGAATAGGACTGAAAGCAGGGGGGCACACTCAATGGTAGAATTTCCAAAGAGAGATGATAAAAATTGGCTTAAACATACAATCATCTCTAAGGGCGACACATCTGACAATATAACATATCTTCCTGTTGTTATAACAAAATGGCAGCCAGAAGAAAGAAAGTATTAAATTGTTTTTATATATGGTATATTTTGTATGTTGGTTTGATGGAAAAGACTACTTATGATGCACGCGGAAGCCAAAGCAGGATATTCAGGCTCTTGGGATTCGACAAGGAGGCCTTTATACACATGATTTCTTACAGAATATTGCTCTTTGTAGCTATCTTTGCTGGAGTAGAAATACTTATATATCTTGTTATAGGGGGAACATCACTTCTGATAATTTCCGAGGCGCTTGTTGCTTTTGTATGGATACTCTTCACCCCGCAACTCTTTGAATCTGCAAAGGCATTTTCACTGATAGGGAGCAGGGGCGAATCTTTTGGGAATTTGAATAAATCTTTCTTGAATTCATCAGTAATAAGGGAAAGCAAAGCAGCAACATCCACATATAATGCGATACCTTACCTCGCTCTATTAATATGGGTTGTTGGATTTTTGATATTGTTATTCGCGTGGTTTAGATGAGAGCGTCAAGGTTCATGATATTACTATACATCTGCATGGTGGGAGTCCCAATATTGTTGTTGGTTTATGCATTCTCATACCTCTTTAGCCAGCTTTTCATAGAGCGTATAGCATTGGCTATCATTGCATTTGGCCTAATCCTTTACGGGATATTGAGCTTTGTAGATGTTTATGCAAGAAAAAAAGGAATCAGCCCTCACGAGGTGCGCATAAAGCTGAAGCTTATTGGAAGAGATAAAGTTGAGGAAGGACAGGAGCTCTCTCCAAAGGAAGGCGAAAAGATCATCAACCTTAAGATCAGAAGGTTCAATCCTGAGAAGAAGGGCCTTGAAGAGTTTTCGTATAAAATGGCGGCAGACAGCTTAACAACAGTTCTTGACATGCTTCTTCTCGTTAAGGCAAGCAAGGATGGCACCCTGGCAATGAGGTATAGTTGCAGGATGGGGATCTGCGGTTCTTGCGGCATGGTTGTCAATGGAAAGCCTGTGCTCGCATGCCAGACAAATGTCTTCAAGAATCTTAATAATGGTGAGATATTTGTTGAGCCCATGCAGGGGCACGCCTTGCTTCGCGATCTGGTAACAGACTTCGACGACTTCTTTGAAAAGCATAGTTCAATTAAGCCAGGTATTTATCGCGTAGATACAAAAGAGAAGTACTCTCCAACAAAGCCTTATTACCAATCCAAAGCGGAACTCGACAAATTTCTGCCATATTCTTACTGTATCATGTGTGGATTATGTGTGGACGCTTGTCCAGTAAGCAATACTAACAAGGATTTTCTTGGTCCACAGGCGCTCTCACAGGTTTATAGGTACAATGCTGACTCAAGGGATCAGAAAGGCACTAGGAGGATATTCGATGTCGATACTCTGGATGGCGCTTGGGGATGCGAATTTGCTGGAGCATGCTCTGAAGTATGTCCTAAAGGTGTTGATCCGGCAACAGCGATACAATTATTGAAGGCAGAGCTTTCAAAGAATTTATTAAAAGGGGACTGAATGAAATATAGAGTGGAGAGAGACGCTTTAGGAGATGTAAAAGTTCCATCCAATGCTTATTATGGATCTGAAACGATGCGGGCAATAGGCAACTTTAATATTTCTGGGATAAAAATACAAAGCGAATTCATCTGCTCATATTCTGTAATAAAAAGCGCCGCGGCTGTTGCAAATTATGAAATCGGGAAGCTTGACAAGGAACGTAAAGATGCAATAGTTGCCGCATGCGATGAAGTGCTACGCGGAAGTCTTTCAGATCAATTCTTTCTCGATATTTTTCAGGCAGGGGCTGGGACAAGCACAAACATGAATCTTAATGAAGTGATAGCCAACAGGGCTATAGAACTACTGGGTGGGAAAAAGGGCAACTATTCAATCATACATCCAAACGACCATGTAAACATGTCTCAATCCACAAACGATACGTACCATACGGCAATACATATCTCCTCATATTTATCTGCAAAGCAGAATCTCCTTCCCGCAATTCTGAATCTGGCAAATGCCTTCAGTTCAAAGAGCAAAGAATTTGAAGATGTAATAAAGATAGGCAGGACCCATCTTCAAGACGCTGTACCAATAAAACTCAGCGATGAACTTTCAGGGTATTCGGAAAGCTTATACAAAGCACACTTAAATGTAAAGAATGCAATAGATACATTTCTCGAACTTCCTCTTGGTGGGACTGCTGTTGGAAACGGAATAAACACTGGAAAGGGATATTCCTCCAAGGCCATAAGGGAGATTAACAAAATGCTCGGAGAGAAATTTTACTCGGCTAAAAATATCTTTGCTGTGATGCAGAACCAACAGGAGGAAATTGCTGTATCGAATGCATTGTCAGAGTTGGCCGTCTTGCTTGGTAAGATATCTAATGATATGAGACTCTTAAGTTCTGGTCCACGAGCTGGAATATGTGAACTAATATTGCCAGAAGTCCAGCCGGGATCATCAATCATGCCTGGAAAGATAAACCCTTCCATAGCTGAGATGATGAATATGATATGCTTCCAAACTATTGGGAATTCGACCACAATCCGTGAAGCAGGGTCATCTGGTCAGCTCGAGCTCAATGTATTCATGCCAATAATATCGTATAATCTTCTTCTCTCGATAAATATCCTATCAAGAGGCATGAACACATTCGCAGGCAAATGCATCAGAGGAATAAAAATCAACAACTCTGTAATAAAGAAGCATCTTGATGACGATCTTTCTATGGCAACGGCTCTCGCACCTTACATCGGATATGGCAAGGCTGCCGAGGTTGCGAGAAAGGCATACTTAGAGAACAAGAGCATATTCGATATGGCCTTGAAGATGCAGGTAATGGATGAAAAAAGACTCAAGAAGATCTTAGATCCAAAGAAGTTCGTGTGAGAATACCAACAACTCTTTCAATATCAAACGTCCCTTCTCTCCAAAAATTTGCTGTTTAATTTTCAGGCATTATACTATCTATAATAAAATCAGGGTTGTAAGGTATAATGTCCTCATACCTTTCACCTGTGCCGAAGAAAAGCACTGGTACATCCGTCTCACTCAATATTGATAAGGTATTACCTCCTTTGGCATCACAATCCAATTTTGTAAGTATTATTCCATCAAGATTGACTGCCAAATCGAATTCTTTCAATTGATTAAGCAGGGCATTGCCAGTTATGCTTTCGCCTATGAATATCTTGGCGTCTGGTTTTGTTACTCTCACCATTTTACGCACTTCGTCCATTAGGCTCTTGTTTGTTTCCTGCCTTCCAGCGCTATCTATAAGAACGACATCGATATGCCTGGCCTTTGCATGAGCTATCGCATCAAACGCTATGCTTGATGGATCAGCTCCATAAGATCCCTTGACTACAGGGATTCCAAGCCTGCTTGCATGTATTGCAGTCTGTTCAATTGCTGCGGCCCTGAAAGTATCGCTTGCGGAAAGCATGCAGCTAAATCCTTTATCCATGAACATCTTCGCAATCTTTGCTATCGTTGTCGTCTTACCTGCTCCGTTTGGTCCAAGGAAGAGTATCTTGAATGGCATTTCTCCTAAGTTCTTCTTTGATGCAGCGAGTCTCAAAATATCAATTCTGTCTCCAGACTTTAGTATATCTACAAGTGATTTTCGTATCTTTGAAGATATCTCTTTTTCAAGTCCTGTAGAAGAGACGCTGCCTTCTGTAAGCTCTTTTTTAAGGCTCTCAACAACCTTTTCAACAACCTCATAATTCACGTCAGACTCAAGAAGAGACATACTCAAATCTTCTAAGAAAGGATCGATATCTTTTTCGGATATAGTTATCTCTTTGAATATCTTGCTCTTAAGCTTTGTTCCGAAAGTTACCTTCCCCTTTGGCTTTGGTTCCTGTTCTTTTATCTCTACATTGCGCTTCTCTTCTTTTGGAATCTCCTGTTCAATAGCGGGCTCTTCGACTAGTACCTCTTCCTTTACGGCTTCTTCTGGGGATTCTTTTATCTCTTCTTTGATCTCCTCCGCCTTTTCCTCCTCTTCTATTTTCTCTTCTTCCTTGCTAGCTATTGACTCGATGAAATTAGAGAATTTTTTCTTTAGTCCTTCAAACATCATATCCCGTAATATTATTGCATTGAGGATAATTTATAGGAGATGTCAAAGAGTTCCTTCTCAATCTTTTGCCTCTCGCTCACAAGCTTTCTAAGACCTGCTTCTTGTTTTTCAAGGTTTTCCTTGAGAAACCCTTTGGCCTCATCCAGATTCTTTTCAATAAGGTAGTTTGCACCGACATAAACAACGACGCTGCTAACTTTCCCCACATTTGCAGTCATGTAAATATTTCCTTGGCTGTTGAAAAGAACTTCTGAATTCACTACTTTATCCATGTTTTCAATAAGGTCTACATCTTTTCTTACTGTGTTTATTGCCATAGACAGCGTAGTAACCTCATTTCCGAGAAGTTCATACTGCTCGGCATAAACATTTTGCATATATTTCAATTGCTCAATATCCTGAGGGCCATTCTTATTTTCCTTTGGGTTTACCTCCATGTTAATCAACGACTACCAAATATGATCTATATTAATTATAATCCAGAAAAATTAATATAATAGGCGCTTCAAGACAACTTCCTTTTGCATCAGAACCAATTAAATACTTGCTTGTCTGATTATTGTTCGGTGCGGATAATGTCGGATTCAAGCCTTCTTCAGAGAGATAGAATTAACAGAACTGCTTCAAAAAAACCACCAAATAAGATAACCAAGAAGATGTACATAATATTTGGTTTTGTATTTGTGATAATCGGGCTCTCATTGCTCATATTAAATGGACCATGGGCACATTCTGTAGAAGCCAAGCCTATGGTGTTCGCAAGCCTATCAAAGTTCGCTCTTAATCCAGAAATTGGGGTAAATTATACACTAGTAATAACCACTCCACAGAATCCTCCTGTCCAAGCAGCTGCAAGCTTGGAAAGGCTCCAAGGAAATTTCTTGATAACAGTTGACCAGTCTCAAACTGGCAGTGAAAAGTTTTATTATGTCCATAATATGGCGATTTCATGCATTTCAAATACCTGTCTTTCAATGGGTGCACCATCCTATTTTGGAAACAAGCTTCTTAATGAGACATATTTTGTAAATGATTTCACTTCAATACTTAATGGCAGCAACATTGTTTATGAAGGCCAGAGAAATGTCAGCGGAAGATCCTGCAATTATTATAATGTCGGGATGGATTACAATCAGATCTATTCTTTTGTTCAAGGGCTCTCAAATAACCCGACATCGCCACCGCAATCTTCAAGCAATCTCAGCGTCACTGCAGGGATATGCCTGGATGGCCAGTATGGATATCCTGCATTGATAAATGCAAGCATTAATGTCTATTCTCCTACGGAAAACAAAAGTGTAACCGCTGAGAACGTGCTTATAGTGGCAACAGCCATATCAAAGAATCCTTCTCAAACTCTTTTTGCGCCAAGTGCAGGATACATGATAGACGAAGCAGCGACTCCCTCCGGAAATTCTCCAGAGGTTTTATGTTTTAATGGTTCTGTGACTGTGGGTTTCACTTCACTTAAGAATCTGAATAATGTCACAGTCTTAATAAAAAACATGACTATATTTAATCTGACATCTAGTGGCACGGGCGACAACTTATCCTATCCTGGAAGGACATTCGGCGGAAGTATACATTCTTACACGAATTCAACAGGGAATTATCTAACTTTTGGTGAAAACTATACTGCAACTGTGCCTACAAATATCATTGCCAAAGGCTATCCTGTATATGAAATGGATCTCTGTGTAGGGGGCAGCTGCGGAGCAATTTCATGCCTGTCCAGCTGAATCACACTATTAGGAAAAGATAAAATATCAGAGGTCGAGCCCGTCAGATATCCTTGCTAGTTCAAAGCCTGTCGTTGAATCTCCAGCTATAAGCCCTTTGGAATTGGCTATTGTTGAGAGTCCTATACTAAGAGACCCCAAATTAGCAGTTGATTGGGAAGGCTGGAAATTCTTAAATATCTCCTTTATCTCATCTACTTCTTTATCTGTTGCTCTGTTGTTAAGAACCATGCCTTTGTTAGTGAGTATGTTATTTGCTCCAAGAGTCGAGAAACCTCCAATCTTCATTCTTATGCTCTCAACCCCAAATATCTCTTCGAGGCTCTTAGCTTCTTCTAAAGTGTACTCTGGATTAATGAGTGCAAATTTGTCATTAACAAGGATATTGTTTCCAAGCGCATTAAGACTGCTCTTGAATATTTCGACCTCAACATCGAGCTCTTCCCTTGCCTCCTTCTTGAAGTGTGCAATCTCTCTTTCCTCCAGAATATTTGGCAGTATTATGGCTCTAGAGTTTGCAGCCATGTAAATGCCTATAAGATCAGAGTTATCTAAATCAAATGTTATGGACTTTACCTCAAGTTCCTTTTCAATTCTTGCTCTCTCCCCATGGGAGACCATCCTTGCAAGCACTGCAAACTTGTCAGTAGCGACTGTGAATGCGCCTATATAATCGCTTCCCAGTATACTCATTTTGGATATGCCCATCGAACGCACTACTCGAAAACATGATATTCTGGATTAAAATGAAAAGTAATATAATATATTTGGAGAAGTTGGAAAGTGGCTACTTCTTCTCCGCTATCTCTTCTTTTTCAGCATTAGGAGTAGCATCTGCTTTCTCTTCCTTCTTTTCGGGTACAGCTACCTTTGCTTCGGCCTTGCCCTTTGTTCCACCTTCCTTAATTGGGGCTGGTGCTTTCTCAACCTTCTTCTCTTCTCCTGGAAGGCTGACTTTTGCCGAATCGCCACTCTTCTCTATCGATACCTTCAATGGCTTCAGATTCTTCGATAATGAGAGAATAACATGCCTGTTCAATCCCTTGCTTATGCTGACCTTTGAGAGTTCCACCTTTGTTTTTCTGGAAACTTCTTCTCGCAATCTCTTAATGGCTCTGTTTCTTCTTCTGCTCTTGTGTATCCTTATGAGCTTCTTCCTAAGATTAATTGTCATATCTGTTGGCATAAATATCACTCATCTTTTATCCTAAGTTTTCTGCTTCTCCAATCTCTCTGGAATTTGTTATATTGGATCTTCCTTCTAGTCCTGACCATCGCAAGGACAGGCACTCTCCTGTTCCTTTTCAACGCTTTTCCAAGCCTCATCTTTTTCTTCAAGCTTTTCTTGCTCACATAAATCACTTATTTATGCCTAAACTCAATTTTGGTGTCAGGCTTATATGTTACTTTTGCCAATATGCTTTTCAACTGCTCTTCTGTAATCTGTGAAGTTATCCTGTTGCTTCTTGCCATGGCAATCAGCAAATCGACAACCTGAGAATATAACTCATAATTTGCAACTCTCACATTCATTAGCCTTTCGTATGCTTGGTTGCTCATTATCTTCTTCAGCACTTCCTTTTTTTGTTGTTCTATCTGAAGAGCCTTCATCCTCTTATTGATCATTTCCTTTACTTTGTCATCATTGCTTCTTTCCTGCTGCTCTTCAGAACTCAAGCTCACTCACCTTTCGCTACGTCTGTTGCTATCTTGTCTAAGAAGGATCTTCCTTTGGAAGTTATCTTTCTGCCTTCTTTTGACTTCTCGAGATAACCGAGTTTCTCAAGGGCGTCGAATGCATCCTTTATTATGCTCCCTCCAGCTCTTGCATGGTGATGCCTTGTAACAGAATGGTTAACTCTGTTTCCATATCTTGTCCTTAGTCTATTGACTCCTACAGGCCCTTCTTTATATGTCTGCCTAAGTATGGATGCACATCGTACATACCAAAAGTCTTCGCTCTCCGGAACCCTCTCTTTCCCTGCGCCGCTCTTAACATAACTTATATACTCTGGTTTTGCCACTCCGTCTGCTTTTAACTTCATGGCTGCCTTCTCTATAAGCTTAGCTGAGTCAATTTCTAATGCGTTTGTCATAAACAGCACCGATAAATATCTCTTAAAATTATACAGTAAATCCTTAAATAACCTTAAGAATATAGTTAAGCTATTATGTTTATAGTTTTATATACTTTACGATACAAACTATTAATCTGATTATAGGTAAAGCGATCTATTTGCTATCTAGGATGTTGGTGTCAATATGAAGCTTAATTTTATAGAAGACGAATCAAAGAGCCTTATAATAGAGTTCAAGGAAGCTGACAGAGGAATAGCAGAACTGATAAAGGACAAGCTTCTAAACAAAGAAGGCGTAGAATTTGCAGCAGTAGTCAAAGAACATCCAGACATAAGCAATCCAAGGCTTGTTGTCAAAGCCTCAAAGAACGCCAGAACCCTTGTAGCAAAGGCCGTATCTGAAGTTGAGGAAGACATAAAAGAACTCGCTTCTCAAATCCCCAAGAAATGATAAAAGGGAATATTAAGAATGGAGTAAGAATACTAGCGATAGAAGGGTCTGATCTAAAAGAAGGGAAGGATTGTCTAGTAGTATGCACAATATGGCGCCACGATCTTCTTGAAGGCGTTATCTCATTTTACGTGAAGAAGGATGGATCTGATTCCGCATCGAAGATAATTTCTAAAGTCAAGAGATCCCGATTCAAGGAACAGATCAAGGTAATAATAACACATGGGACTACAATTGCGGGATTAAATGTTATTGACATCCCCAAAATATACGAGCAATTGAAGCTGCCTGTAATTGCCATAACTAGAAAAAAGCCGCATCCTAATCTTCTCTCAAAAGCAATATTCTCATCGAAAACGCTCTCAGAAGAAGAAAAAGAAAAACGCTTGAATCTTCTTAATTTGATTGGGAAGAGATCATCAATGACAAGCAATGGTGGGTACTATGCTCAATTCATAGGCATAAAAGAGCAGTATGCCAAGATTATGATCGAAGAATATGCTTCCAAACTGAGAGTCTCCCACATAATAACTAGCGGCATTTCACGCGGAGAGTCAAGAGGTAGAATTTAGATTCCTCTCTCAATCATGTGCTTTTCTGATAACATCTCTATCTGGAGCGCGGCAGCAAATCTAACTCTAGGATCAACATCTCTTAACAGAAGCTGTTTTAAGGTGCTTCTCTCTGTATGTATAGATCTAGCAGCAATCATCCTTTCATTATAATCATCGCTATTTGCAAGCATATCCAGATCTTTAGGCGTGAGCGTAACTGCATGATCTTTCTTTTTTATTTTCACTACCTCAACATTAAGTGTTTCTGATTTACCCTGTGAAGACTCTGCGCTAGCTGGTTGATCTTGCCTAATTGTTTTCAAAAGCATATGTTCGCGCTCTGTTGCGTCCAAGAAGATAGCTTTAAGCTTGCTATTTTCTGGGAGGTTTAATATCTGTGTCCTCTGAAGCCAAAGCTCACTCCTACAATGAAATAGGAACCTAAGTTCCTTCTTAAGTTCTAAAGGAATGGACTCGGCTCTTGCCTCTGTGAGCAATCGCTCAAATCTCTCAGATTCGATTCCTAGTAATCTCTCGCAATTCTTTTTCATCTCGTCTCTTCTTACAGCTGCTACTTTCTCGATAGCCTCTCTTCCCTTAGCTATGCAGACCACTCCGCCCGTTTCCTCAGTTTTTTTGACAATCACTACAGCCATTTCCACACCTTTCAATATTCGTAATTTTATTCCGAAATACGTAATAATTGCGTTACATTTATTTAGTACTTTTGTATAAAAGAATCACGCAATTCAGAAAGACAAATGTGCATCTTTATAAATTTTCCACATTATTATATATTCATTGGTGGGTCCGTAGCTCAGCTTGGATAGAGTGGCACCGTCCTAAGGTGATTGTCGCGGGTTCAAAAAGCAAGTTTCGGCTTGCGTTGAAAATCCCGTCGGACCCGCCAGGTGTTTAAAATGGCAAGAAACAAGAAGGATAATAGAGCTAAGGAGATTGAAGAGAGCAGTGTCCTGGTAAAGCCGATAAGCAGGTTTGGCGGCCTTGATAACATACACGTAGCTATGATCCTACTAATAATAATTCTAATATCTATACTTCTTCTTGTTTCTTATTCAAGCCCAACCCTTTACAATCAGACTTTGAAGAACAATACGCAATCCTGCCCTTATTATGTGAATAATAGCTGTATAATGCCAACACACAACTCTTCAGCGATTCTCAGAGCAGCAGCCACTCTTCTCGCTTCTTACACCTACTTAAACAACTCTCTCTCAGTATTGCCGTTCTACGCAAATATGAGCGAAGCCAAGGTATCTTTTATACCTTCGCAAGACGCATGGTATGTGAGCGTGCCATCATCACTTCCGCCAAGCAATATTATTTTTTACATTAATATGGTCGTGAGCGACAAGAATCTCAGTGCAATCACTCCATTTATAGAGATAACAAGACCCGTTACAAACAACAGTAATTATGTGGTATCTGATGGAGTTGTTCAGATATATGGGAAGAGCTCATGCGGCAACTCAAATAAGACAGAAGTATATTGGTTCATGGATCCTTACTCGCCAGGTGCAATAGCGAGCTTGAACCAGATGATAGAACTTCAGAATTACTTCGGAAGCTCTGTAAATATAACTCCGGAGGAAATGTACTCACCACAGTATTCTGGTTTGATAGCATCAACATATGGGGAAAGCAATACTAAGATGCTCGGGTCTTATATTTACTGCGCTTCAAAGGAGTCTCAATTCCCGAATTTTGTCTCAGCGTTGGAATCCGCATACTCTGGATCGTATCTATCTCCCAACACGTTGCACATACTTGCAAGGTCTTCAGGGTTGAACATGGCATCGCTCTCCGCATGCATATCTTCTTCATACTCTACAATAAATGCACAAAACTACTTCTCAAATTATGAGAATATAGTGTCAAGCGTGGCTGTCGTTACTGATTGCCAGTACTTAGCTTTACCGCAGACCGCAAAGCAGTCTGTTTGCTATGCAAATCCAAGGCTATGTGCAAAGTGATTTAAGAGGTTTTGATGAATCACATAATAATCGGGATCAATCCTGGAAAGACCTCAGCATTAGCCTGCATCAGCCTTGATGGAAAAGTCTTGTTATTGGCAAGCAGCAAGAATGATGGGGCGGAGTGGTTTGTTGAATTTGCGAAGAATGCTGGATCTCCAGTCATGGTTGCATGCGACAAAAAGAGATCTACTCATATGGCGTCGAAGCTGGCTTCGATCTTCGATGCAATCATATTCAATCCTTCTTTAGATATTAATCTTGTTAGAAAGCGCGAGCTCGCACGCGGAATCACGACAGGAAACTTCCATGAGAGAAATGCTCTCGTCTCTGCCCTTAATGCTTACAAGAAGGTTTGAGAACAAACTTAATCAGGCTGGGAGATACGCTCAGGAGAATCTTGCTGACAATGACCTGATCAAAACCATGGTCCTAAAAAATATTCCATGCATGAAGCAATAACAAATAAGAAAACATCGCGAGGGCTTATCAGAAAGTGAGATACAAACTAAATAATATTTATTTACATATTAATGGGCCAGTGTTAGAATGGAGAATAGAATTCTTTTAAAAAGTGATCTTGATCACGAGTTAAAGTTCAGCGAAGAGCATATCCTGCTTAAGAAAGGAAAGATCACCGTTATGAAAGGAAAGAAAGTATTGCTTGAGTTGCCATTAAGCACGATAAAGTCCTCAAGAGTCGAAGAAGGAACAGGCATTGGAAGGCTTGTGGTGGATACCAAGAAAAACAAAGCGATTGAAATTATATATTTTACAAAAAAGAAGATTGAGAGCTTCAGAAAGCTTTCGCTGATGATAAATTCCATGATTGAAGGCAAATCCTTTCCACAGATGGATCTTGATGAAAATGGTGAAGAAGACAGGGGCAGAATGGGCACACTCAAGTGGCTTGTACACTTCATGAATCCGTATAAATTAAGAATATCTCTAGGTGTGGTCTTAGCTCTCATCTCTGTGGCCCTTAATCTAGTTCCCCCACTTTTAATCAAATCACTGATAGACAATGTTCTCATAAGTACGTCAAGTGCAAACAAAGCTCTTTTCGAGCTGCTAACCTTGGAGTTATTTGCAGCTCTCGCTGGGGTAACGTTGGTCTCCATACTCCAAAACTATACGCTTACAGTAACTGGCCAGAAGGTCATCAATGATCTCAAAAAAAGAGCATATAACCATGTTATGGAGTTATCCTCATCTTCAATAGAGAAGATCTCTTCTGGCAGAATACTCTCAAG
>CAYWXC010000004.1:0-18399 GCA_964462345.1 Microcaldota archaeon
GGCAGCCTAATGAAGAATGCTTTTTTGAGATCTAAGCGCATGGGAATAAGATCCATATTACTTGAGACATTTGCCTTAAACAAGAAAGCAATAGGTTTATACTCAAGTGTCGGATTCAAGAAAGTTGGTCTGATCAAAGAGAAAGCATACCACAAAAACAAGTATCAAGACATACTTCTTATGCAGAAAAAGCTATGATCGAGTATTCAGTCCTATCTTTCTGAATATGTCTGAGTAGAATTTTTCTATCTCGGATGTGGAGAAGATTTTCAGATCTGCTATGTTTTTTATAAACTGTTTTTTATCTCTGCTCTCAGCAATCTTTATTATCTCAGCAGCCATCTTGCCCTCTGGGATCTGGAGGCACATATCCTTTATTTCCTGTGGGAGTGGAGAGTGCTCTGGGATCATCACGGGGGTGCCAAGGGAAAGGCTCTCAAGAGTTATTATGCTAAGGCCCTCTCTTTCTGACATCTGTAGAAAAACAGATGAAGACGCTATCTTCTCATAGAGATCTTTCTTGTCTTGATAAAATTCCAAGAGCTTGACTCTCTCCTCAAGCTTCAGCTGCTTGATTTTCTTAAGGATTTCTTCTCTCTCAGGACCCTTTCCTATAATAACTGCTCCGATATCCTTTCTCTTCTTGTTCACTTCACCCATAACATCTAGCAATCTGTCTATCCTTTTTTCTTTAATGAATCTGCCCGAGAAGACCACATCTCTCGTCTTTCTTCTTTTTTTAACTTCTTTTATCAATCTGTCATCCAAGACTGGCGCAAATATGCTGATTCTATTTTGGTCCACTCCTTTTTTCTCGAACCCCTCCAGAGTTGCTGCCGAGTTGGCAATATACCAATCTGCCCCCTTTATTATGTAGTTAGAATAGGCATCGCTCAAGATGCCAATAATTTGGCCAAGGTAACTCTTCCAATATTTTTTGTTCCAGGCTTCATCTATCCTTATAATCAATCGAGCATTGTTAATCTTGCAATATATCTTTATTAAGGGAAGATGGAGAAATGGAAACGCGTCTGTTATCACAACATCAAATTGATACTTAAACAATCTAGTAAGGCCTAGTCCAAATATGCAAGCTTCTCGTATGGATCTTCTGCCATGCCTATAAAGCTTTGTTTGGCTTGTCTCATGAGAGGCATGATACCTTATATTGTCCTTAACAAACTCGTTCTCCATTGATGGCCATTTCAATGAGAAAAAGTGCACTTCATTCTCAATGGCAAGCGTTCTGGCTTCATTGTTGATTATTGTTTCTATGCCGCCTATGTGCCAGGGGTACGGTGCGTCATAAACAAACGCTATCTTCATAATAAACGCCAGAATTCCTCATTAGAGTAAACCAATTATTAATATATACTTAGCTATTTGCTTCAGCTTACAGCAAAATATTTAACCTTAGTAGTACTTTCATATCATTGTATAATGGTAAGAGGATGAAGCTTCAATCTGCAATAGAATATCTTGTTACTTATGGCTGGGCATTATTGATAATCGGAATAGCTCTAGCGGTTCTCTTTGCTCTTGGGGTATTCAACAGTGCAACGCTTGCCCCTCAAGAGTGCATATTTCCTGGAGGGATCTCATGCACAAATTTTTACATGGCACCAAACGGCACAATAACACTAACAGTATTACAGGCGACGCAATCTCCAATCAATGTAACTTCGATAGGGTGCTCTGACAATCCCTCTGCTGTAGTCTTTAGCACAATTAATAATCCCCCCTCAGATCAGATATACCTGCCAATAGGTGGAAGCGCAACTTTCTCAATCCAATGTTATTCAAATGGCATTCCTTTCAATGGTGTTTCAGGATCCTTGTATGAAGGTTATGTCGTATTCAACTACACTGATGAAGTTTCAGGATTTCCTCACACTGCGCAGGGCCAGGTTTCTGTAGATGTTTCCTGACTAATCCTCACATACAAGGCGTACGAAGGTCTTAGCATCTTTTAATATATTCGTTATTGATGCCCACTCATTGGGCTGGTGATCTATCGCTGGATCCTGCGTGCTCCAGACAACTGTTGGCATTCCCTTATCTCTAAAGAAAACTGCGCAGGTGCCTCCTCCTATTCCGACAATCTTTGGATTTATCTTTCTCGATTTAGTTACTGCATCCCAAAGAATTTGTACGACCTCCGAATCCCTCTCTGTTGGGGTAGCAGCATTCTGCCTATTAAAAACCTCTATTTTAATCTCTGATCTTTCAGATCTGTACTTATCCGCAATGTCATTCATGTCATCAAGGATCTCGTCAATGCTATACTCTGGAAGAATCCTAAAATCCATATAAGAAACTTCAATGCCTGGTATTATGTTTATGCTATCCACGTTCTTCTCATGCTTTGTCATTTCAAATGTAGAGCTGCTCGGGTTAAAGAGCTGATCCTTTTTATTGAATTTGGTATGCAAAAATGTATCCGTTTCATTGAGGAACTGGATCAAATCCCTATACGCATTCCTTCCTGTGTCTGGCATGCTCGCATGCGCTTGCTTGCCTATTGCTGTTACCTTTACCCATAATATTCCTTTCTCAGCAATCTCAATTTCGGATCCGTCATTAGTTCCACTGTCTGGAACAATGAACATATCCTCCGTGCCAAAAATTCCTTCGCTAAGAAGCCTCTGTATCCCATACTTGCTTCCAACCTCTTCATCCGCAACTAAGGCTATCCCAAGATTATACTTCATTTTTATTCCTGATTCTTTCAGGGCTTTTATTGCATATATGCTTGCCATGATCCCATGTCCATTATCATTTGCACCTCTTGCATATATTCGGTCTCCATTCAAAACTGGCTTGAATGGATCTGTCTTCCAGAGTGAGATCTCCCCTTCAGATACTGTGTCTATGTGGGCTATGAGCCACAATGTCCTAGGGCACTCTCCAAATACTGATATCAGATTGGATCTTTGTACCGATCTTCCATCAATGTATTCATATCTTTTGACAGGGAATCCCCAACTCTTCAATGTTATCTCTAGGAAATCTGCTCTCTTGCTCTCCCCTTCCCCCCCGCTCTCAGGAGCTATCGATCTTATTGCGAGCATCTCTGAAAATAAATCAATAAGTTCATCCCTATATCCATCTATGGTCTTTTCTGCGATATCTACTGAACTTGCCATAAAATCACTAACAATTAATCTCGTCAATCACTTTTATAAACGCTATCATGGCTAATCAAACATATCTGTGGGAAATGGTCATATGTCTAATAACCATTTATCTGTGTTTATGGGGAATTGTAGAGTTGTATTTAGCATTACCTACTCCATACTGGATTGCGATCAGTGATTAGGATGTCTATTGAGAAAGCATTTACTTCTGTTTCTATACGTATTCAGAAAGCCCCACGCGGAGCTAAACTTGGAGATGTTTCTCTTAAATATTCAGGAGAGGTGAACACAGCGCTTAAAAGCCATGACTACAAAGGCGCAGCATTTGCTCTTGAAAAATGGGCAGAGCATGAAGAGCGCATAGGAAACAGTGATTTCGCTGCTGAGCTACGTGAGAACTCTTATTCTGCATATATAGAAGCTGGAGATGCATCACAGGCTCTCGGGGAGTCGCTGAGTGCCGTTCAGAGTTACATGAAGGCAATGCGGCAGATATCCTCAATGGAATCCCTAGAAAAGATCAAGGAAGCTGCAAAGAAAGCTAGCAATATCTGCATTTCAGAAGTTAAAAAATGCATACTCGAAGGATCTACAAAGAGCGAGATTGAATGGTACTCAAGAGGGAAGTCTGTTGCCGAATTGCTTTATGAGCTTGAAAGTCTTATAGGCTCTGCCAGGATAACTTCATTGCGAAGAACACTCATGGTCTTTGCACTACTCTCATCCATCTACATGCTCTCATCTATCCTACAAATACAATCTCAGATCGATATCCCTACGTTAAGGTTAATAGTAAAGCTTTGATTAGGATTTTATTGATGCTTTGCAGAGCTGACTATCTTTATGACATCATTATCGCAAAGTATGTAGTCCTTAGACACTCTCATCTTCTTCTTGGCATCTATCGCATAAAGCATTCTATCACCAAGATCTGTGTGGATCTTGTATGCGAGATCTTGTGCCGTTGAACCTTTTTTTATCAGAATTGCATCTGGAAGAACATTTCCAAAATGATCTGTATACTTATTCTCATCTTCTACCGGATAGACTACTATCATGTTGAGGAGATTGAAGACAGTATAATTAAGAATATCCTCTATCCCACTGTCTTTATGCTCTTTCAGATAACGCGATATATATTCTAAAGCGTCCCTTTGCTCTTCGCTTACATCTGACTTCATCTCAAATGAGGAAGCGCCTGGATCATACTTTATTATGTTTCGCATGGCAGCTTTTCTTAATGCAAGCTCTATGGATCCTGAACAGCCAATAACCTTGAGATTTTTTTCTTTATTTTGCAAATTCTTTAGGGCTTCTATTGAACTAATATCCAACTTATTGGCTGCTACTAACATTGGTTTTGTACTTCGCATAAGCGTGGAAGAGAACCTATCAACTTCAATATCTGTCCATTCTATCTTGTTTAACTGAAGAGAATTCTTCTCTGCTGCCTTCCTCAATGCTTCCTTACTGACCTTCAATCCTGATAAAAGCTCAAGCAAAGCAGCTTCACCATCATTCCTTTTAGAGAGGCTTTTCATATGCTTCTTTATTATTCCTGAGAGCCATAGGCCAAGTTCATTCTTTATCGAGTTTATATCTTCTACTGGATCAGAATGCTCAGATGCATTTCCACTAGAATCTGTCTTTCCACTAATATCAACTACGAGTATCAATGCATCTGCTTCTGACAAATCATTTAAGAATTGGTTTCCCATACCCTTTCCCAGATGTGCTCCAGGGACAAGCCCTGCTACATCTATTATATTTACTGGAATCATCCTGGTTCCATCATTGCACAAGGAGTTCCTTGGCTTGCATCTCACTATCAATTCCTTTTCAACACACTCTTTTGATACGTACGCAACTCCGAGGTTCGGGTCTATTGTTGTGAATGGATACGCGGCTATATCCGCATCAATCATGGTCAGAGCAGAGAATATAGTGCTTTTACCTTTGTTCGGAGCTCCGACGATACCTACTATCATTTAACACGCACCATATCTTTATAATATAATTCCATTAATAATACATAAAATACCTTATCCTGGACATACTGGGCGGGGGTGGCAGAGCATGGCCAAATGCGACAGGTTCAGGGCTTGTTTCCTTTGTGGATACGAGAGTTCAAATCTCTCCCCCCCGCACTAAGACAAAGGAATAAAAAAACTACATTTATTATATATATGAGTTAAATGGTCAAAAAGCTGCTATTAACTGTGCTATCGATACTTTTAGCATCAGTGATCCTATATTCTATGTATATTCAGAACAATCTACATCAGATACCAACTCCTAGACTAAACCAGGCATACAGCAAGCATACAAGCATACTAACAAAGCCCAACTCCAATATATCAAATTCTACAACAAATACCACTAGTAACAATACTGCAAACCAATCAATCAATTCTACTGTTAACCAACAGACAAGCAACAATGCCAAACAAGGCCCATATGTAAAATACCTTGCCTTTCGCAGTGGTTCTGAGGAAGGCAGCATTCACGATAATTCAAGCCGGAATCTAGACATATTTGCAAATAAGTCAACATTCTCACACATTGCCCTAAACTTGAGTTCATCTAATCCAATTACTTTCAATATTACAATCCAAAATGGGACAAAAGAGCCCCAAGGCCTGAAAAAACTGAACAATACATATCAATACGTGGTGATTAATACTATCTCTTCAGGCTCGCCAGTAGACTCACAGCTATCTACTGTTGCTTACAACTTCTCTGTTCCAATATCTTGGGTTGAGTCTGAAGGAATAAGCAGTGGAAATATAAAGCTAATGAAATACGATTACTCCTCAGGGCAATGGCATGATCTTCCAACTGTATTTACCGGTTCAAACGCCACCTCCTACTTTTATACTGCCCAATCTTCTTCAATGTCAACATATGCTGTCTCCTATGCTACGCAAAACACAACCTCCACATCAAGCAGCATATCTCTGACAATGCCCTCTGGATACTCCTATTATTTTGTAGGGGTTGGAGAGACTTCTGCAGCTGAAGGTACTAGTTCTGGAACTGCGGATACAAATGTCAATTATAAATATACAAATAAAGGCGGCGGCGCTTATTACGTAGTCAATATTGCCCATCAAACACAAAATACAGGTTCTCTTTCTTTTTCTAGTTCAGGAAGCTCTGCACTTGCAGGAATCGGAGCAAATGTACTATATTCAAATGGGGCAGTATATCAAATAAATACTACTTCTGGAACTTCTTTAACGTTACCGTATACTGTAAAAACAACAGGAAGCTACGTTATCCTGATATTTGCTTCTGGAGGTTCTTCATTTAGCTCTGCTCCGACTTTGCCTTCTGGCTGCACTGAACAAACAGATGCATTATCTAGTTCCTCTGCCGAAGCAGAGATAGCAGTATGTCCATCAGAATCTTCTGGCTCTCAGTCAGTAACAGTAGACACCTCAGCGACATCAGGAATAGGTGCTGTCGCATATGTCTTCCCACCATATACTGTGACTTTAGATGACAGCCCTACAACCGGAACTATAACAACTGATGGAAGTACATATTCAAACGGAGCAACAATCTCTGTAATAGGCCATAATACAATAACCGCAAATCCCCCTTCAGGCACTTCTTTCTCGGGCTGGTCTGTATCAAATTCAAATTTAACTCTTGGTTCTGCAACAGCAAACCCAACGACATTGGTTGTTGAAGGAAATGGCATCCTCACTGCAACCTATCAAGCGCCTGTTAATACAATCTTCACAGAGAGCGGCCTGCCCTCAAGCACCACATGGAATGTAATATATGGGGGTACATTAGGTTCCTCATCAACAAACACAATCACAATAACACATATATCGGGATCATATTCTTATACAATAGCCAGTCAGACAGTCAGCGGAACAACATATGTTGCATCCCCGGGGTCCGGAACTGTTGTTACAGGAAATACCACTTCTGTAAAATTCTATACTGCATTGAGCACTCCAACAATAAGCTCTTCAAGTTCTTCCATAAATTCCGGTCAATCTGTGACATTTAGCTCTACATGGTCTGGGGGACTCGCGCCTTATGGAGCATCTTTATACGCTTCTTCAACATCCTCTTGCAACCGGGGATCCACACTGATTCAGCAGTCAATAGGGTTATCTTCAAACTCGATAACTTTCACTCCGGTGTATCCATCCGCCTCAACTTATTACTGTGTATTCGTTACTGATAATTCTTCAAACCCTTCCCCAACGAGCGTTATAACTTCAGGAATCAGCAATCCTTATGGTGTCTCATTCGCACCCTCAGGAACTTATGCATATGTTGGCCAAAGTAGTAATGTGTTGGTTGTAAGCACCGCAACAAACACTGTGACAGGATCTATTGCTGCTGGGTTTAATTCAGTATACGACATCGCATTCGCACCCTCAGGAACTTATGCATATGCTGTTAATTATAACTCAAATAATATCTCAATAATCAACACAGCAACAAACTCAGTGACAGGATACATAACTTCCGGGTTTAGTGCTCCTGAAGGAGTCTCATTCGCACCCTCAGGAACTTATGCATACGTTGCAAATTATGGATCGAGCAATATTGTTATAATCAACACAGCAACAAACTCTGTGGGCGCCTCAATAACTACAGGAATATCAGATCCTGAAGGCGTTGCATTTTCACCATCTGGTAAATATGCATATGCAACTTATCATGGTGGAACTGACAACGCGATAGTGATAAACACAGCAACAAACTCTGTTGTTGGGTATGTAAATGGAAAGTTTACTGTTCCTTCAGCTGTGGCATTCGCACCATCAGGCATGTTCTCCTATGTGATAAATCAGGGATTATTTGGGATACCATCTAACGTTTCAGTAATAGATGCAGTAACAAACACAGTAGTAAGCTCTTTTGAGAGTTCTGGAACACCTAATCAATTCAATAAAGTTGCATTCTCTCCAGATGGATCCTACGCTTATCTTACCAGCTCTGCTTCAAGCAATGTACTAATAATTAGCACTGGAAGCACCTCGACTAACAGCATAGATAATAAAATAACAGTCTTTTCTGCATCCATATCACCATCATTCCAAACAATAAACGCTACACATACAGCGACTATAACGGGTTCTATTTCTGGGGGTCTAAGCCCATATACTTATCAGTGGTATGCTGAGGCTCCAGGGCAAAATACTTACACCTCTTCAGAAGCCAACGCATTATGTGCGTCTCCCCAAAGCACTTCCTGTCTATTCACACCTACCTATGCATCTATGCTCGGAAACTATAGTTTCGAACTCAACGTTAAAGATTCTGGATCTAACAGTATAATCTCAAATTCTGCAAATATCTTTGTCTACTCCATTCTAAATTATACCTCTCCAACAATTTCCAATTCTATAATTGACATGGGCCAGATATCTACAATCAATACTACTCTTTGGGGTGGCTCAGGAGGCACATACTCTGGCCAATGGACAATACTCTCTAATAATCAGACCTCTCCCGCAGGCAATATAACTAAGGTTATACCCGTTCAGACTTCACCATACAGTATAGGTTCAAATTCAAAAGGAACTATAATTTATGTTCCAAATCAGGGCAGCGGAACAGTAAGTGTTGTAAATACTGCAACTAATACTGTAATTAATACAATAACTGTAAGCACAAATCCGCAATCAGTCGCATTCACACATGATGGTTCAATAGCATATGTCTGTGATGAAGGCATTACTACAAACAATGTAGACATAATTAATGTTGCAACAAATACTGTGGTTGGAACAATAACTGCGGGATCATATCCTTCTGCATTAGCTTTAAGTCCAAAGAGTTCTTTATTATACGTATCAAATTATGGCAGCGGAACAGTCAGCGTGATAAACACCGCAACCAACTCTGTTGTAAATACAATAACTGTAGGGAGTAAGCCTCAAGAGCTTGCAGTCAACCCAAAAGGTACATTGGTCTATGTGGATAATTGGGGCAGCGGAACAGTCAGCGTGATAAACACCGCAACCAACTCTGTTGTAAATACAATAACTGTGGGAACAGAGCCCTACGGTGTGGCAATCAATCCCTCAGGGACCTTAGCATATATCGCAAATGAGTATAGCGGAACCCTAAGTGTTATAAATACTACCACAAATACCGTAACAAGCACTTTAACTATGGGTTCCAAGCCTGTGGGGATTTCATTCAATCCTTCAGGAACTTTGGCATACGTTAATGATTATGGGGATCTTTATTACCGGCTCATAAATGTCTCCTCAACTTCAATTTTAAAAACACCATATGCGGGAGGGGGCCAGTTAAGCTCACTCTTTGCGCCTTCAGGAAGACTTGCATATTTATCGGTAACTGGAAATAATACCTTAGATGTAGTGAGTGGACTCCCAGAGACTGCTGTCCAATCGCTCCCTACGCCAAGCCCTTTCCATGGAGCCCTTAAACTTACCATTGATCCTGTCACAAGCAATACAATATCAATAACATTCAATGGCATCAAATATAATGAGAGCACTGGCACAAACAAGATATATGGTTCATGGAACATTGCCGGATTCGCACAGGACAATGGGACAAATATCTATTATTATGGAAGCAACACTCTCCTATTCTCCAAATCCTTAATAATAAATCCTGCTCTCTCAGTAATGAATCTCACCCCAAGCAATGCAACCCTGGTATATGGAAACACGATAACCTTCTCATTAATTATATCTGGAGGAACTGGCCCATTCACAGCAAATCTTGTTTATGCATCAAATGGTTTGGTTATTCAATCCAAAAGCGGGGTTTCTGATGGATCAGTGATATTTAATGCTATAACTCCATCCGTAGGATCAAACAGCTACAAAGCTATAGTAACAGACACTGGAACTACTACTGCATACACGCTAAATTCTTCTATAAGCTCAGTAACTGTCTTGCATCCTAGCACCTTTATCGAAACAGGCCTCCCTTCAAATTCCATGTGGAATGTCTCTTATGGGGGAATTACTGGATTCCAAAGCATCGGCTCTTGGGATCAATCACCCCCATATCCAATAACCGATGAGTTTCCTGGATGTGCTGCTGGAGCTGGATATATCTATTGTGTGGGTGGAGATGAAAACACCACCACTCCAGTAAACACAGTATACTTTGCGAATATAACGCCCAGCAAATCTCTCAGTACATGGAATACAACATCATCATATCCATTATCTGCTGTTGGTGGTGCTAATTGCGTTGTATATTCATTATACATATATTGTATAGGTGGCCTCTCTGGAACAGCAGCAGTACCAACTAATGCTGTTTATTATGCACCTATATCTTCTTCTGGGATATCTTCCTGGACAAAAACAACATCTTATCCAACCCCAATTTTCCTGGATAGCTGTTCACAATACAATAATTATGTGTATTGTGTTGGCGGAAATACTACCACTGCATCTGGCTACGATACAAATTCGGTTTATTATGCCCAATTAAGCTCTTCCGGTATCGGCGCATGGACATCTACCACTCCTTATCCTACAAACATTGAAGTAACGAGCTGTTCCACTTACAATGGTTATATTTATTGTGTCGGAGGTTTCAACGGTCTCCCTAACTCCAAAAGAATATCAAATGTGTATTATGCAACAGCATCTAGCTCAGGCGTAGGAACATGGCAAAGCACAACAAATTATCCTCTCGATATAGATCAGCATAGGTGCTCAGCATACAACGGTTATCTCTATTGCTTAGGGGGGAGTATAGGTCTAAAATATCCCATCAACTCTACATATATGACAAACATAAACAGTTCAGGTATCGGCGCTTGGATAAAAACGACTCCTTATCCTACAAGCATAGAAAATAATGGCGGATGCATATCATTTGGTAGTTATCTTTACTGTATTACAGGGAGATCAGAGAGCGGTCCAAGCGCAGCTGTATATTTTGCAACATTAACTCCACCAAACACGCTAATAATAAATCCCCAACCTGGAAATGTATCTTATACTGTGTCAAATCAAGTAGTATCTTCTACTTATTATTCACCTACTCCCTACTCTGGTTCATCAAGCGGTGGAAATGTTATAAATATAACTTTCTCACCTGCACCAACTTTATCTGTACAATACTCTCCTGAATTGTACGGACAAAACGATATAATAACAGCAAACACACTTTCAGCAGACGGCATACAACTACTGATTGATGGAGTTACTATATCTACTTCTACTGGTAGCGTAACTTACAATGCCAATACTCTTTCAGTCGGATCCCATACAATACAAGCAAAAGACACAAACTCTGGAAAGTACTCTCTTATCTTTACTCTCAACGTTTCAAGATCCGTAAGTTCGATATACTGTACTGCGGGTGAAAATTCATCGTTGAGCATAGTTAACCGCACTTATTCAGGGATACTCTCAAACTTTGGAGTCAACAACTTTACTGTAGCAACAAACTATCCGCTGAGTTCCGAGTACCATACATGTGTATCGAGTTCAGGATATATTTATTGTCTGGGCGGAAAAGATGCGGCGGGAAGTTTTCTAAACGCGACGTATTCTGCCCCTCTTTACTATAATGGCACCGGTCACTGGAAAACTTCCACCCCTTACCCAATAAACGTTGTGGTAAAGGGGGACTGTGCCTCATATAACAATTACATTTACTGTTCTGGCGGCAAGGATGCGGCTGGCGTGTATCTAAGCTCTTCATATTTTGCTTCGCTATCCTTAGGGAATGTAAGTTCATGGTCTCCAACTACAGCATATCCAACAAATACTGATTTCAATAATTGCGTTGCTTCTGGCGGTTACATGTACTGCACTAGAGGAGAAGGTACAGGAAACATATACTTATCAGGATCATATTATGCCCCAATATCCAGCAGTGGAATAGGATCATGGGCATCTACAAATGCATATCCCACAAATTCTGCATTCGGCAGCTGCGTTTCCTCAAACAGTTACATATACTGTCTTGGCGGATCTACAGGCGTTGTAACAAATTCTTCTTACTACGCGCAACTCTCTTCATCTGGAATAGAGACATGGCACCAGACAACAGCCTATCCTTCAAATGTGGAATTTACATCATGTGTCTCTTCTAACAGTTACATATTTTGCACTGGCGGATCTTCTCCGGGCGGCGTATTCCTGAACACTACATACTACGCGCAACTCTCTTCATCTGGAATAGGTGCCTGGAAAAATACTGCCAGATATCCAACCCCAACCGAATTGGAAGAATGCGTTGCCCAACAATTTGAATCTTCAAGTTTTGTTGAGAATGGACTGCCATCCTCTTCATTATGGAATGTTACGTATGACGGCATAACATCTCAATCTTCTTCAAATACTATATCTATAGCAACAATTCCTGGTAATTATCTATTTACTGTATCAAATCAATTAATTAGCAGCTCCAGGTATGTTCCTTCTCCATCATCCGGAAGTGTCATTGCTGGAAATTCAACTAGTATAATCTTCAATATATTCTCAGCTCTTAAATCCCTCCTTTTCTTAGTATCAAACTCACTAATTGACCAAAACCAATACCAAACACTGAATTCTGTAGTGAGTGGCGGAGTCACACCATACACTTACAACTTTTTAGTCTACAATGCAATGGGATCACTTGTAACCAATGAACTTTATTCAACTTCATCTACTTCAAACACTTTCACTTACTCACAGAATCCCTTATGGGGGACTGGGAAATTCACTGCAAATGTTATAATTACTGATAGCGAGAGCCCAAGGTCAACAGTCTCAAATTCCATAGATTATGGTTCAAATACATTCCTTGTAGCTCCCACTCCGGCTTCATCTCCAAACACAATACAACAAGGATCAAATTCAATACTTACAGAAAACGATCCATTAACAGGAACTTCCCCATACACATATCAATGGCTGGAAGAATCTCCAGGTACAACCTCTTACTCGACCATATCTGGCGCTACATCAAACACATATACATTCGCAACTTCTGGTTCAACCACAACTGGACTTTATAACTTTTCCATGGAGATTACTGATAGCGCAACAACAAAGGTCACTTCTGTATCCTCTCCTACTTCTGTAGATGTTACTGCAGCAACATGCACCATCGCTCTAAATCCGGTCTCAATAGATTTTGGGCAGGTATTGCCAAGTTTCAATTATTCAACATCAAAATATATTAGTGACACTAATGGGGGCGGGATAGAAGCATATATATATGCATATGGAGGAAACTGGATTAATGCGACAAACACTCTGAATAACTTCTACGTATCAAATACTATGTGGAATCCCTCTTCTCTCAACATCTTTAGTGGGAATCGGTTGACACAGAGCGCTTCAAATACTCTAATAGGAATACAAGGCGGAAAAACTGCAAATATCTTTATTGGTGCAGCAGTGCCATTTGGGCAGCAAGCTGCAATGTACTCTCAGACATTGACAATAACTAATGTATGTTAATTAATTTGTTAATAAAGATCATTCACGTGTGTTCAATTACACCGAGACGCTTCGAAGTCTGGTTAATGTTTTAATTGAGAATACATCCAGCCTTTTATTTATCTATCTATTAATCGGTAGAATGTGCCAATCTTTTTAAGCTTTTCTGTTTTATATATGAATCGAAAGGTGTTCAAATGGCAGAGAGAAAAGAGAAAAATGTTATAACAATAGACCCATCACTATGGATGGATAGACAACTTCATCTAAATGAAAGGAAAGCTGGATGGAATATATTTAGGGCTATATACTGGGGAATTTACTTCATAATTTTTGGTTCATTGCTGATCTACTACTCAACTCTTGGCCTTTCTGTGCCATTGTTCTTCGGAATAGTTATATTCATATTTGCAATAATGCTGATAATATTCGGTTTCGTAGAGGCAATGCATAACAAGCTAATGAAGAAATACGCCTGAATCAGCATTCAGGCCTTTTCCATTATTTTGTTTTTTTAACCTCCTATTTTTTAATACTTAATCAACATTAAGATATCTCAGCTGGTTTAATGCTTACAATACCAAACATCTACAGGCATAAAAATGCAAAGTACCTCATACTTCTTCCTTTGGCATTGCTTGTAATATCATTATTTTTATCCCATTACCTTGTGCTTGACCCAACGCTCGTTGGCGGAGCTACAATAGTACTACAGTCAAATTCCACAATGGCTCCCCAGCAGATAGCGTCTGCAATAAGCAGCGCACTTTATGGCTCTTCTCCAACAGTGGAAGAAGGCTCTGGAACAATACAGATAACAATAGATCTGAATACAAGCCTTGCTTCATCAGAGAACCATCTCAACGGAGTAGGCTCTTGGGAATCAAATTATTCTGCTTACTTCCTGAATTATACTTCTTACCAGATAGCACTACAGGCAGATCCCTCAAACAGTACGGCTGCCTCCGCACTAAATACTTCAAAGAGCGGAATGAAAACCTCACTGGCTGGCATGCAAGCATCATTCTCAGCTGAGATAGCTTCGCTAAAGCCATTCGGAGTACTGCCTAATGCCACAGTAAATGCAAGCAATGTTACCTCTCTTCTTCAAGCAGCACAGGGTGCATATGCAAAAGCGCAGGGAATTTACCAGAATCAGGTAATGTCTGCAATTAACTCAATTGTACCTTACTCTTCATACTCTTTTGAGTATATAGGTCCTGAACTAAGCAGCTATTTCCTGAGCCAGCTTATGAATATCATAATAATAGCATTCATACTAGTTTCAATAATAGTATTATTCATATTTAGGTCACCAATACCTTCGTTCGCAGTAGTCTTCGGGGCTGCAAACGATATAATTGCAGCAATAGGAGCTATGGCATTATTTGGAATCCCTCTTGGAATAACAAGCATAGGTGGCCTTCTCATGCTGATAGGCTACTCCATAGATACGGACGTTCTAACAGCAATAAGGATACTGAAAAGGAGCGGAGGGACGCCTGAAGACAGGGCATATGAATCAATGAAGACAGGACTAACTATGACTGCCACAGCAATAGTTGCATTCGCCGTTCTTTTTGTAGTATCAATTGTAATATATGTACCAACATATTATGAGATATCTGGTGTTGTTCTCTTTGGGCTGATAGCAGATATATTCACAACCTGGTTTGGGAATGCTTCTATAATCTTGTGGCATAAAAAGAGGAAAGAGAGGATATAATGGCGATAATAGATTACTTTAAAGATCACAGGATAATGCTTCTATTGCTATTAGTTCTTGTCTTGGCTGTTCTTGATGTTATACATGGAATACATCTGGGTACTGAATTTGTTGGAGGTACGGACATACCAATAACTTTGGAACATAGTGTAAGCTCAGCTGAAATGAGCACCATAGTTAGCATATTGCAGCAGAGGCTCTCTAAGTTTGGCCTCGGGGAGGTAACAATACAACCAATCGGGAATTCACAGATACAGGTAGTCATCCCGCGAGCATCACCTTCAGAAATAGAAAACACGATAAGTATCATTGAGAGCCAGGGAATCTTCCAAGGAGTCATAAATGGGAAGGTCGCACTTAGCGGTTCGTCAATAGTGAGCGGTAGCATAGGCGGAACAACAACTCAGAATGCAAGCAATACTAATTGGCAGGTAAGCTTTTACATAACACAAGATGCTGCCCAGAGTTTCTCCAAGGCTGCATTCGGCCAGGGTGGCAAGCCGATATACATGTTCTTGGATAGACCATCTTCGTCAATTCTCATACTTAATTCATCAATACTGAACATATCTCCAGCGGCAGGAATAACCTCTGCCGATAGGCTCAGTTCTATACAGAACGCAACCCTGCTAGGAGCTCAGACAATACCTATAAAAATAGCAGATCCATCCTATTCGAACTTTAACTCTATCTTATCTTATCTAAAAACAAGCAGAGGCAGATATAGCACAGTCATACTAGAAGACAATGCCCCTTCATGGGTCTCAAATGACATTACCTCATTGAATTATACCTTACTGAATGTGACTCCAGAGAACATGACTCCGGCGTACTATGCAGTTTCAAATCCTCTGAATCCATTATCTCCTGGAGGAATAGTACTGACCGCATGGCCTGCGATTGGGCTTTTAGATGCCCCATTGCTAAGCCAATCTCTGGGCAATGGCTCAATAAGCCAAGGTTACACAATAACTGGAACAATAGCCTCAAACCTTACTGGATCCGCTGCATTATCTGCAGCCCAGGCTCAGGAGAAGGATATCGAGAGCGTCCTTAGTGGCGGAGCGTTGCCAGTGCATGTTATAGTAGGAATTCCCTATACAACACCACCAACTCTTGGCCAGCACTTTGAATTTGTAAGTATCATAGCTCTTCTCACGGCAGTTGTGGCTGTTGCTTTTGTAATCATGATAAGGTACAAGAAGGTATTCTTGATCGGTCCAATACTTCTTACAACCCTTTCAGAGCTCTTCATAGTTCTTTCAATAATAGGCCTTGCAGGCAACATAGACCTTGCAACGATAGCAGGAATGATAGCTGTAGTTGGTACTGGAGTAGATGCCCAGATAATAATCTCTGATGAGATACTTGGAAGGCACAAGGAAGATCATCAGAATACGAAGATGAAACTCAACAGCGCATTTTATGTTATATGGGTGGATGCGATACTACTAGTGATAGCAATGCTTCCTCTTTTCTTCTCAACATCCCTCTTCTCAGTAACTGGGTTCTCCGAGTCTACAATCTTTGGGGCACTTCTCGGCGCTTTCATAACAAGACCGGCATACGGTGCCATATTGGGAAGGCATTTCAGCTCCAAGCAAAGCAATAAATAGGAGAATCTTCCTTATGAAATAAGTTTAGTTAAGGTTTAATCCTACAGAGCATGAGATGTTATGGCGAAGTATTGTCCTACCTGCAACAGGTCAAGCCAGGATTTTAGGTTTTATGGTCAATTCTGTGAAGTCTGCTCAATAAAGAAGATGGAGGAATCACTGCCGAAGAGAATAGAGATAAAGGAATGCAGGTCCTGTCTCAGATTAAAATCAAGGCACGAATTCATACTTAATAATGAAGAAAGCCTAGAGCAGATATTGAAGGAGCGCTTCACAGGCTATGACCTGGAGCTGCTTTTCGTGGATGAATCAAAGGCCGTTGCAAGGATAACCGAGCACACGCCAGAAGGACCACTGAGCGTTGAAAAAGAGCTTGAGATAGTCATTGGGAAGACTACGTGCGATAATTGTGCAAGGAAAGCAGGAGGTTACTATGAAGCGATAATACAGCTGCGTGGGAGAAGGGAAAAGATGGATAAATTCATAGATAAAACAAGAAGGTATTTTGAAGGCCACAATGCGTTTGTGGCAAAAGTCAAGGAAGAAGATAATGGCTTTGATATTTACCTCAGTGATAAAAAATTGGCCAGGGCCTTCATTGCAGAAATGAGGCTTGTCCCAAACACTTCATATACATTATACGGTATGAAAAACGGAAAGAGGCTTTATAGGAACACCTACGCTGTGCGCATATAAAGGTAATTTCAAATGAATAAACTACATGCGATTATTGTTGCATTCGTAGCGCTGTTATTTGCAAGCAGCAATCTCAATGCGCTAAATCTCATTAGCACATACAGTGGCTCTTCTGCGCCATGTAAGCAGCTAAACGAAACTTTCTTTTCATGCACGGATGGCAAGAGCGTGACGATATCCTTCTCAGTCTATGACAACTATAATCCTTACTATGGCAACTTCACTGCAATATGGCAGAATAATGTGAATTTTTCAACCCCAGTTGATATATATGGTGGACCCTGCACAGCCCAAAGCTACTCAACAGTTGTCTGTTTCACAAACATAGGTTCGATACCAATAACTTCTGGCAACGGGACCATTACAAGGACATTAAGAATACTTTTCAGGTCAGACAACTTTCCGGGGGTAGAATTCGTAAAGAACATTACTGTAACACTTGAGCACAATATGACCCCACATGAAGGTCTGATAGTTGGCCTATATAATAAAATATTCTCAAATTACTCTGACATGAATGACAGCTACAATTACTTCTGCGACAATTATAATATATGCAATCAGCAGCTGAACTCAAACCTCACCGTTCTTGGAAATGTCCTATCAAACACAAGCGTTGATATCAATAACTTCTCGCTTTCAAATGCATACTCAAACGCGACTACGGCACAACCACTAGAATCTCGAGTAGAAGCCATCTTCTCAAATTTTTCTGATTCAGCAAACAAGATAATGAACAACGTATATGCGGCAAAAGCAAACATAGCCTCAGCCAGAAATCTTTATAATTACAATTTGACAATATTATCAAA
>CAYWXC010000005.1:0-13593 GCA_964462345.1 Microcaldota archaeon
AAGATAGTGTAGGCGAAACAGTCTCTGGAACAACAGCAGGAATAACTGTCAATCCACAACTGAGCATGTCTTCAATCTCTCCATCATCTCCAGTGACAATCGATTACGGCCAATCAACCTCAGTAAGCATGACTGCCTCTGGAGGAACATCTCCATATACCTACTCTTGGACCTCAACTGTCACAAGCGGTGCATGTCCTGCTCCAACTGGCCTTGGAACCTCATCTTCATTTACTTTCACCCCATCAACTTCCGACGAAGGATGCACATTTACATTTACAGGAACTGCAAAAGATAGTGTAGGCGAAACAGTCTCTGGAACAACAGCAGGAATAACTGTCAATCCTTCTCCAACAGTTTCTATCTCGCCACAATCCTCAACTATATTCCAAGGTCAGAGCTCATTATTATCATCTGCAATCAGCGGTGGAACATCTCCATACACTTATCAATGGTATAATGATACCTCGGGAAGTGGAATCGCAATATCCGGAGCAACAGCATCATCATATTCTGTATTTGGAGGAGCAACAGGAACATTTACTTATTATCTAATGATAAGAGACAATGTAGGCGAGACCGCTACATCATCAATAGCAACAGTCTCTGTGAATCCTGTAACAACTACATCCACAACATCAACAACAACTACGACGACTAGCTCTACTTCTACCTCATCTTCTACTTCTTCTACAACCACTATCAAAAATACAACGGTCTCTTGTGCTATTTCCGAGTCTTATCCAGATCAAACCGGATACCAGTGGTCTTGCTCAAGCCCAGACTCAACTGTTCAATGCGGTGAGCCTGAATGTGGCTCAGGACCTTATGAATGCTACTCTGTCAGCCAAGGATGTTTCTCTCCATCACCATCTACAGAGAGCCAAGAGAATGATGTATCAGCTGCAGGATATCCATCAGGTACTTACACCAACTTCCCACAAAGTGGATCTATCTGCGAAAGTGGTTATACTCAAGAGGTATACAGTTGTTCTACAAATCAGCCAGTTGGTGTAGATAGTGATGATGGTGGTGGAGCTGAGTGTACAGATGCAGTATATAACTTCTGCTCTCAAAGTTCAAGTTCGACTACTACAACATCAACAACTGCTACAACCTCAACCTCAACCTCATCAACAACAACTACTATCTCATATGCAGTATTGGTTGGGGGACCATGCTCCTTAAGCTCTACATGCACAAGCACAGGGCTAGACTGCAACACAGGATATGATTGTACTGATGGGATAGACACTGGATCATGTTCCAACACTCCATCCCCATGCAACTAGTGATACATATGAATAAAAAATTTGCTTATATATCTCTTATTGTAATAATACTTGTTGGGTTAGTGGTTTATTATTACCTGAATAATCCTTCATTATCTCCTACAAAAACCCCAAACAGCGCTCTCTCAAACTTTACAATGGTCTCTTCATATGAATTAACATCAAATAACATGGCTCAAGGGATAGTTAAAGGATTTATCGGCGGAAACTTTGTCAATTACCAGTTAGGTGGATATCTCTTAGTATCTCGTAAGATATCTTATGTCAACTATTCTTCAGCACTCAGCGCTTTTGGCAATGTTAAATCCTCATTCAACTCTTCTTCAGGCATCATAAGTGGCTTTGGCCCAAATGGGACTGGAAACTATGGCCTTTTGCATAATCAGACATATTACTCTGTAACTTCTCTATCGAATAACACGCTCTGCACGATCTCTTTCTTAGTTGATTCAAATCTTGGGATCTATCCAAATAGCACCGTCTTGGCAGTGCTTAAAGATGCAATAGCGAACTGCCAAAGCAAGCAATGATCAGACCAAGATGTTTTTTATTATGGTCTTTAATATTCTCAGCCCATCATGCACTGTCCTTAATTTTGGGGTTCCTGCCGCTCGTTTCTTTTCATAGCTTGGAATCTCTATTGTTTTAAGTTGCTTCTTTCTTGCCTTTATGCTGATCTCGGTCTCTATTCCAAAGCCCATCTCTTTCAGGTCAAGGTCCTTAAGGATATCTTTTCTAAACCCTCTATACCCATAGCACAAGTCAGTATAATTAGAGCCAAATATAGCATTTACCAGGAATACGAAAAACTTGTTCCCCGCTTGCCTAATTATCGATATGTCATCGGATCTTCCCCCATCAATGAATCTTGATCCCATAGATATGTCATATCCTGATTTTATGCTTGCGATAAGCTCTCGAAGTTCTATTGGCCTGTTTGATAGGTCTGCGTCCATAGATATTATAACAGATCCTCGCGCATTCATGAACCCTTTTATAAGAGCAGAGCCTTTACCTACATTATCAAACAGCACAATAGCGCCATTTTCTCTTGCTATTGCAACAGTTCTGTCATTTGAGTAGCCGTCAACAACTATTATCTCATGTGATACTTTGCAAAGCTGGCGCGAGACTCCATCAATCGCCTTCTTGATGTTGTCCTCTTCATTAAGTGTAGGTATCACTACTGAAACTTCAGTAATGTCTTTATTCAAAGCCATCAAAACACAATTTAAATATGACTTCTCCATAAAGATTAATAGAAGTTATATCAAACATCAAGAGGTATAAACAATGTCCAATATAGATCGCCTTTTATCCTTAGCAGCACCAGCAATGAGGAGCAATATTTCTGCACTCAAGGCTCCCTACAAGCTAACATTCTCAATAACATATTCCTGCCAGTCGAGATGTGCAACTTGTAATATATGGACAATCAAGCCAAATAACGAGCTTTCTTTGAAAGAGATTATGGCATTTGCAGAGAAAAATCGAAGTTTTAAATGGATAGAAATCACTGGCGGAGAGCCGTTCTTGAGGGGGGATCTTGCAGAGATTGTATCTGCTTTCAATGAAAACTCAAAGCCATATTTAGTAACAATGCCGACTAATTCCTTGTGTAATATCAGCCTTATCAAGAACCAGATACTTAAAATACTCGAACTCGGAATACCTAAGCTCTCCATTACTGTCAGCCTTGATGGATATAAGGAACTGCACGATAAGATACGTGGCGTAAAAGGTAACTTTGATAAGGCAATAACTGTATTCAAGATGCTTCAGGAGCTCCAACAAGATCACCCTAATCTCTTTTTTGTCTTTGGCTATACTCTAAGCAAGTTTAATCAGGGGATGTTCGAAAAGACCTTCGAGTCAGTAAAGAAAGAGATACCTTCTATAAACTACAATAACTTCCATGTAAATCTAGGCCAAATATCGGATATTTATTATTCAAACTCAGAGATCGGTCTAATATCAGATAATGCCTTAGTCACTGCAGAATTGAAAAAGATACGTAAGAACAGGAAAATAGAGATAGGCGCAATACCTCTGATAGAGAATGCGTTCTTGAAGGGATTGGAAAAATACTCAGAAACTGGAAGAGCTCCAGTTAAGAGCAGGAGCCTTGACGCTTCTTTATTTCTGGATAGTTATGGAAATGTCTTTCCCTCAATAATGTGGAATAAAAAAATCGGGAATATACGTGATGTAGACTATGACTTGTCTAGGCTATGGAATAACGCGGATGCTGAGATGGCGAGATCAGATATAAAAGAAGGCAAGGATCCAGAGAATTGGACTGCATGCGAGGCATACCAATCTATCATAGGGGATATTTTCCACACATTGCTTTAATTGGAATAATCTCTTACGGCGATCCTCAAAATCAATATAGCAAGTATTATCGCAAAAGAAGAAAAGACATAAAACGGGTACATTGGAGATAACCCATACTTCACGGTGTTGTCAATGTTCCCATTAATATTAAAACTTGATATCGATGCAAAATGAGTGCTCTGGTTATAATATGAAAGCATTAGAAACCCGGTATCCGATGCACCTTGGGGTATCTCCTGCACCACAAACGAGAAATTCTTGCTACTGGAAGCATCTATAATAATTCCAGCATATCCTTTCAATGGAACAACGATGTTCTTTGGCAATATTATCTCAAGCACGATCGGAATGTTTTCATTTGTTGGGTTTCTGACAGTAACATTAATTATGGCATTGCTACCAATCCCGTCAACACTCTCATTCATACTTAATTTACTATATGCTGCCTTACCAAAATAAAACATGCATGGAAAAACAGAGTATTCAGCTTCGCTACCTTGAATATAGGAAACGTTAAAGTATCCAACATAGCCACCAACACCTATTGGTTCCAGATCAAAGCTCATTCTTTTCTGAGCTGCGCTTCCCAAGCTGTTCATGTGATAGCTATCGTTTTTTATCAAAGCTCCTGAAATCTCCGCAGTAACGACTATATTGGTCGCTGCCTCATTGCCGCTATTTGACAAGGTAAAATTAACAAGAGAACTGCTTGTGGCATAATTGCAGGTTCCTGTTAACGATACCGTTCCTGCACATGCGACAGAAGCCGTAAGAAGAAAGAGTATTGCAAGAATCAATCTGATCAAATCACCTATAATTTACTATTTTATATAATGAAAAATTGACCCCACTACTTGATTCTTCCGTTGCAATGCTTGAAAGCATATATGTATTCATTATCTGAGCACAAATAGTAGAGTGATATGGCTGTATTGTACACCAATACCCATAATCGAATACAAAGCAGCTATAATTGCTCATACTTCTATTAATGCTGCTATTTTGACTCTCAAGATATCCTATTTCGGCAGAGCTTCTGTTAAGTTCCTGCCAAATTTCTGGAGTGAACGAGAACACAAGGCAATTCTGTGGCACCTTGGCATAATTTTGATATATGAAGTTTGTGGCACTGTGAGGGAATGCTTCTTGAGGCATCTGGCTCGGCAAAAGAGTAAGTTTTGGATATGTTGCTGAAAATGGATAGCACACAAACATTATAAAGAGCACAGCTGTAATGGCTTGCTTTATGATCATACTATCACCCATCTTAGAATAAGCATAAACTGCTAATTTCTCAAATGCTCTGATTCCAACAGATGCAATAATTACCAGAAAAGGTATTATCTCTAGCATGAATCTTACATCAACTCCAAATCCAACAGCGCCAGCATAAAAAGATGAATAAAAGATAAGATATACAATTGTTGGCAACACGAGATACAAGAATACTTTCCTTGCCTTGCGGACCGATGCCATAAACAAAATGCCAATAACAACCAATACACCTGTCTCCCACTCCGATATTGCAGGGTAATAATTAAATGCACCAAGAAGAAACTCCAAATTCTGGATTAAGTTCTTATTGAAGTTTGCATAAGAGAATAAGCCGCTCGTCCCCTGGCCATAACTCGGCGATGCCGCTTCAACTGAGAGGTAATAAACCTGTGGTAGTAAAATTACCACCATAATCAGCAATAAAAATAAACTATAAATGTCCTTGTCGGCTGCCTTTGAGATCTCTCTCAATCTGAATAAAAATGACTTTGTTATATTTTCCCTTCCAGTAAAAAGGTAAATCAACGCAAATATTGGGATTAACAGTATTCCTTCTATTCTCATGTAAATGGAGATCGATAATGCTGCAATGAATGGCATCAGAAGGCTTATTTTCCCCCTCCTTATTCCGACAACAAAGAGGAACATGGCCAAGATCGTAAATGTCATGAACGCAAGATCTGGTACTGCCAACGCTCTGGACCATATAATCACTTCCGGAGCCAAGGCCATCAGCGCAGCAGAATACACTGCAATTTTCTCATCATCAAAGAGCGAAGCCGAAAGCAAGAATACAAGCACTATTGAGATCAGCCCCATCAAGAACTCAAGGCTAGCTGCAGTATTCGTCCCTATCCCAAAGATCCCAAAGGCCATGGCTATGAGCAAGCTGTAACCTGTAGAGTCATGATAAACCTGATTTATAAAGCACTTGTCAAGATATCCTGTACCGTACTGACACCATACCGCATTTCCACTTTTGAGTATGTTCAGCGCTATTCCCTGATAAATATTCTCATCAAAGTAGAGCTGCTCAACCTGCTTAACATAAAGCAATGTGAAGGATACAAAAAATATGATTATCAAAGTTAGTGGTATCAGCGTCCTAAGCCTAATATTGCTTTTTGCCAGAGATTCATAAATATCCTTCCTAGAAAAAAACAAGCCAAGAACTAAGAAGATCAAGGATATTGCTGTTGAAACAGTTGTCAAGTACCCGAGCAGAACCATTAATCCACCACCCTCACAGAGTAATTCCCTATGAAAAGCTGCTTGGTCTTGCTCTTCTTCATCATTTCTATGGCATCTTCGGGGCTATTTACAATGGGCATACCGTGTATGTTTAGGCTCGTGTTAAGGACTGCTCCCAGGCCTGTTTTCCTCTTAACTTTTGTTATAAGCTCTCTATACTTCTTATTTTCTTCTCCAAGAATTTGGGCGCGGACGGTGTTGTCTACATGCATTACTGATCCTAGCCTTCCAGTATATTCTCTATTGACCTTATATGCCATTGTCATAAATCTATCCTTTATCTTAATATCATCCAGAATCTCATCAGCATCCTCTTCTAACAGTGTGGGTGCAAAAGGTTGATACCATTCCCTCCTCTTGATCTGAATATTAAGACGCTCCTTGACTTCTTCAGAATCAGGTCTTGCAATTATACTTCTATTCCCTAATGCCCTCGGCCCAAACTCGGCTCTTCCTTGGAACCAGAGAACATATCCTTCATCATAAATCGAATCCGCGGCCTCACCAGCAACATCATTGCTTCTCTGATAACTTATACCTCGCTCTTCATTCAAAGCTCTCTCAATATCTTCATCGCCAAAACTGCTACCCAAATACGCGTTGTCAAAACGATAAGAAGTAATGCCGTCTAGCTCATAATTCGCATGCATGGCCGCACCTAGCGCTAATCCTCCGTCTCCCATATGTGGGAAGACAAACATATTTTCTACATCTTTAATATCTGCTATCTTCATGTTTGCTTTAACATTCGACATTATACCTCCAGAGAATCCTAGCTTATTTATCCCATTCTCATTAATGCTATTCTCTACGAATGAGGTAAGAACAACCTCAAGGAGCTGCTGCACCATGTACGCAAATTCCTCCCTTGAGATTCCCCAAGCCACTTTCTCGAGCATTCGGTATTGTGTTACTGGGCCGTATCTGGCTTTCATAACACCTCCATCAACCTTTATAAACTCTTTAAGCCTGTTTTCTGAAAATGGAAACGGGAATGAGTAATCAGAGAGTGCCATTACTTTCCCTTCATCTTCAAGTTCCCTCATTCCTAATATTGTTGTTGCCTGTTCGTAAAGGATTCCAATTGAATCTCTCGCCCCAACGCTGTTCACCCTTTTTAGCTCTCCATCCTCAAGTATGCTTGTTGAAGAGCTTAAGCCATCCCCAAGCCCATCAAAAGTGAAAATCAATGCCTTCTTCATCCCTGAAGGAAAAGCCGCAGTGGCAGCATGGGCTTTATGGTGCTCAACTCCAATTATCTTCTTAGTCGTTATTCCAATATGTGCCATATATCTACTCATATATGCCATATTTATCTGTGGTAAAAATGGCATGGACCCTATGCTTGTAACCGTGTATTTAGAATATCTCATAAGCCTTTCCAAAACCGGCTTTGGTATTTTCCTCCTTCTAAATTTGTAATAGCTCTCTTTTTGCATTGGAAAGATCCTTGATATGGTCTTAGCGGGCTCAAATGTAGAAAACGCAACAACATCAATGTTGAATGGTTTTATTCCAGCATACGATATGCATGCGTTAATCGAATTGAACGGAAAGCTTACCTCGAGCTTTCTTCTAGTAAACCTCTCCTCATTGGATGCAAATATTACCTTATTATCCTCAAGCAAAGCGGCTCCAGAGTCATGCCCATCCCATATTCCAAGCACATACACGAGTACCATCCACCATAATAGATTAAACTTCAATATTTTTAATCACTCGTCTGATTAAAGCGGGCAAATAGTAAGACCTTTAATATATTAAATATTAAGGTTTCTCCTGCAAGCTACAAGTATGCTCAATGACTTAAAACCATTTAAAGATTTTTTCATTTAATATGGATTATGCCTACTAAATATATTGTAACACTTGGCTCTTTGATGAGCGGCTTGGGCAAAGGTGTTCTTACATCCTCTATTCTCAAGATCCTGGACTTCAATGGGTACAAGGTACTTCCAGTAAAGTTTGACGGTTACCTGAATTACGACTGCGGGACCATGAATCCATACAGGCACGGTGAGGTATTCGTACTTGATGACAAGAGCGAAGTAGATATGGATTTTGGAATATATGAGAGATTCCTTAACAAGAGTCTTAGCGGAGATCTATCTATAACAGGGGGCAAACTTTTTGGAAAGGTGACCTCAAAAGAGAGGAATGGGGACTATCTGGGAGAAGATATCCAAATAATACCACATCTCACCAACGAAATAATAAAACAAGTTGAGGGGATAGCTGAGAAGAACAAGCTGGATGTCCTTATAATAGAAGTTGGCGGAACCGTTGGAGATATAGAAAACAGTTATTTCATAGAAGCGATGAGACAACTTGCCCTTCGCAATGAAGTTGTTTTCATAAATCTCACATACATACCCAAAATAGAAATTGTTGGTGAGCAAAAGACAAAACTTGCTCAGTTGGGTTTCAGGGCAATATTGCAGCTAGGCATCAGACCTAACTTTATAATCTGCAGAGGCACAGAGCCGCTGCTTGAGAAAACCAAGGAAAAATTGGCTCTTTTCTCTAATCTGAGCAAGGAGAAAATAATAGATGATTCTGATCAAAAAACCATGTATAATCTGCCTTTATACCTGATGGATCAGGGTTTCGGAAAGATGCTTATTAAAGAGCTCGGCTTAAAGAAGAAATCCCTGGATAAGAAGAAACTCGAATTCTGGAAAGCAAGTGTCGATAGGATCATAGAGCCAAAATACGATGTCAACATAGCCATAGTCGGAAAATATACTGAGCTAAAGGACTCATATGCAAGCGTAAAAGAAGCACTTATTCATGCTGGCTCGATTAACAATACGGGGGTCAATATTTCTTGGATTGACGCCGAGAAGCTCGAGAAGGAAGGGCCAGAATCTCTTCTTTCAGGCATGGACGGCCTGCTTGTTCCAGGAGCATTCGGAAAACGGGGAATCGAGGGCATGATCAAGGCCATACAATATGCTAGGGAAAATAAGATTCCTTATTTAGGTCTCTGCCTAGGAATGCAGCTCATGGCTGTTGAATATGCCAGAAATATCTGTTCCATGGATGGCGCAAATTCAACTGAATTCGACAATGATACAAAATATAAAATAATAGACCTAATGAAATCGCAGAGGTATATAAAGCAAAAAGGAGGAACAATGAGACTAGGCTCATGGAAATGCAACGTGCTAGACAAAGATAGCATAGTTTCCAATTCGTATGGTGAAAGCGTTGTTTATGAACGACATAGGCACAGATACGAGTTTAATAACAAATACAAGTCCGTACTCTCTCGCAAAGGCTTGAAGATAACGGGGATAAATCCTGATAGCAATTTAGTGGAGTTTATAGAATGGAGAAATTCTTTTGGCATAGGGACACAGGCTCATCCCGAACTCAAGTCAAGGATAGAAAAACCAGCTCCATTATTCGTGAGCTTCGTCAAAGCTGCTTTGGGCAAGGATAACCTTAAGTAAGGAATGATCTCAGAAGCGCAATCCCCTGCCCGAGACCCGCTTTGGATTTGCCCTTCTCTCGCGGATTAAACCTATAAGGTACTTCGGCTATCTTCAAGCTATCTTTCTCAATACATTTCAGAAAGTCGAATAGCACCTTATATCCATCACCAACAAACCTTCTCCTATTCTTCCGAAGCACATTCGCAAACAATTTCCGGTCTATACCAAAGAATCCAGAGAATATATCGCTGCATGTGGACTTATTCTCAACCAAAAGCGTAAATTCTCCTATCTTCATAAGACCCTTGGATATCACTTTTCTGTACAAGCTCCACCCCACCACACTTTCCCGCACAGCAACCACTAAATCCTTGCCACTTTCCAATCTCATGGCTATCTCCTTTATTCTTTCTGGAGGGTGCTGAAGATCCGCGTCTATAACTATGACAAATCTTCTTCTGGAGTTCATGAACCCTTCAATTACACTGGCAGTAAGACCCCTTTTCTGTTTCTTTAAGGACCTATCTATCAGTCTCACTCCTCCATATTTCTTAGCAGAGGCTTTGACCCTCTCCTCTGTCCTATCTGAAGAGCCATCGTCTACAATAATTATTTCTGCTCCTTTTAATGACTTAGTGATCTTACTGATGAGCACTTTTATGTTCTCCTCTTCATTAAGCGTAGGTATAACTATTGAGAAATCTTTGTACATCAGACTAGCCTCCCTATTGCCTTTGCATAATTCAAGAGAAATTCCATCATTCTTCCGAGGACAGGCACATTCTTTCCTACTTTTTCTAGTAGTAAAATCTCCTCATCATTCAATGCCTTTGTAACTATCAATAATGCCGGATAAGCTAGGATTATAACCGCAAATCCAAGAACAAGCTGTATCTTCGGGAGTGAGCTAAGAAGGCTCTCTGGAAGAAGCAAGAGAAAAAGGATGCCATTGGCTAGCAATACTCTTGCTGATCTTCCGAAACTGACTTTTATGCCCATCTTATTAATGGACCTTATGTACACATAATTTCCTATTATGTTTCCTACGTAAAATAGTGCAATTATAGTTCCTACGGCTCCAAAAATAGGAGTAAGAACAAGAACTGCAATGGTATCAGAGCCGAAGATGGCTATCGAAAACTTGAATATTTCATTTATCTTGCCCATGCTTGCAAGAAGAGAAAATGAGTAATTCCAGAAGAGGCCTATCAATATGCCTATGCTTATCAATGGCATATATATTGTCGATTGATAATAAGAAGAGGTAAAAACCGTAAGTATTATGCTTCTGGAGAAAATTGTTATGTAGCAAATAAGAGGAGCGGTGAAGAACAGAGCAAAATATATCGAATAACCATAAAATTTATCAAGATTCTTGCCTTTTGAAGAACCATGTATTGCAGTTGCAAACATCGGTATAAGAACAACAGATATCGATCCTGCCACCATATCTATAAGATTGCCAACACGCAATGAGATACCATAAGCACCAACAATACTTGCTGAAAAGAGTATGCTAAGCAACACTATCGCAAGATTGTTCGCTATGCTCCCTAATACATTGGAAATTGTAATCGGCAGCGAGAACTTTAACATTCTTCGGATCCTATCCCAAAGCCCATCAATAACAAAACGTACTTTGCTGTGTTTCAACACGAAGACAATTCCTGCGATCAGCGCGAAGAGAGAGCCCAGGAAATATCCTATTATCGCTCCAAGAGCCCCATACCCAAGAACTATCAGCCCTATGCTCGAGACCGCCTGTACTATTGAATTTAGCACAAGAAGTATTGCGGCTCTTTCTCCATCTCCGAAGCTTACAATCACCGCATAAAAAATCGAGTTGAAAAATGTGGTGTAAACGCCTATCATCGATGCTAAAATAAGCACAGAATAGATTGCGTTATGCAATGTATACATAGCAATAATCCTGCTCCCGAAGATTCCTATAAGCAAGAAAATGGCAAATGCGAATAGCAAAAGCATTATGCCATCTCCCAGTGCTATCGAGACGCCCCTCTGGTCTCTTTCCGATAGCATCTTTGGTATATGCTTGTTAAAGTATACTCCGATATTTATGCTGCCAAATGTCACTATTAACGATGTTGCGCCTATCGCTGCGGTGTAAAGTCCGTAATTTTCACTAAGAAGCATTCTCGCTATCAATACAAACATGAGTGTGCTTATCACTATTGATACGCTTCTTCCAACAAGTATGAACGATGCTGTCTTTGCATTTTTTATCCCTATATCTACTGGCCCCTCCTCGTTCTCTTGAATCATAAAATCATTTTACATCCTTATCTCAGAAAAAGGTTAATATACTTGTTTAAGAATGAGATTAGAAAACCCATTGTCGGAATCTCTTCTGAAGCCTTCTTAATGACTTCTGTATCTTCTTTTCCTATCGTGCCAAAAAGAACAAGCGACTGTGGATACACTATTACAAGTGTGATAATTCCTGCGACGAGACTTATGATGTCATGGCTTCCAAAATGTGATATTGCAAAATTCACTGCAATCAGAATAAATGTAGAGAAAATGCAGCTGCATATGAAACGAATAAGCTTTCCATACTCAAAATGCAACTTCGATATCTTGATGGTAGCCCTAAATATCAATGCTGATGAGAGAAGGTTACCAACTATAAATACAGAGAATATTGCGCCAACAGCATCAAATCGTGGTATCAGAAGTATAAGTAGCAGTATCTGGACAATCCCTGAATAAAGAAAGCATTTGAATAGGGGTTTTGTTTTGCCTAGGGATGCCATAAGTCCTCCCATATACAATGCAGGCATGCCGAAGGCTGTTCCAAGTGCTATTATGGATAGATATATTGGAGCAAGGGTGTACTTGCTCGTCAGAAATAAGTAAATGGCACTCTTTGAGAAAACGCCTATGTAAATTATTACTGGCAGTGTCACTATCAACGAGTATAAAAATATCCTATTGTTCACGCTATTCTTCCTTATGGTTTCCTCTCCAGAAATCGGGTTGGCTGCAGAGAATGCTGGCAATATTGTTGATATGACAGTCCCGTAAAAGACTGCCATTAAAGTTACGCCTTTCAACGCTATTCCATAGTTTCCAAGTATATATTGTGGCTTATAAACAAAGAAGCCGAGCAGAAGGACCGCGAGGTTGCTTACTCCTGCTAGCATGATGTTATTTCCTCCAAGAGGCAGCGAGAACCTCAGCATCTCTAGAACTTCTTTCTTATTTGGAATCTTTTCTGGCAGCCCAAATTTGACAAATGTCTCTCTTGATATATAATATATTGCAAGAATGAAACCAACAACGTTCCCTACAAGAAGCCCTATTATCGCACCGCTTACTCCATAACCTTCAACCACAAGAAAGATGCTCAGTCCAAATTGTATAATGTCTATGGCAACTATTGTTATTGCTGCAAGCTTGCCCTTACCAATGCCTATCAATGCGCTATCCGTTGCCCCTTCTATTAATGAGAAGAATATTATGGCAGACGTCATTTCAAGGTATGTTGCAGTGACTCCTGTGCTTCCAAAATGGCTGGCAACAAACCCACTAAGAATCATTCCAAGCAGCGCAAGGGCAACGATTACTGGGAATAAAAATACATATCCCGTCATCAAGACTTTCGGCATACTCTTGAAATCTTCATCCTGCCTTAATCTTGACAAATTCTTGCTAAAGTAAGAACCTATCCCAAGAGCTCCACCCGCACCTATGAGTGAATAATATGCTATTGAGAAAGTATATGTTCCATAATTTGAGGGGCCAAGCAGCCTCGCTATTATAACAAAAGCAATGGAAGTTACAACAAGACCAACAAACTTGCTTATGAAGAGATAATAAAAAGTTCCTGCCGCAACCTTGCCCACAGATCTTCTTTTTTCGCTCATAAAAATCTTTTCTACTCTGTTAAGATTAGAGAAATTGATTAATCAAGCCGATTAATGGATTCTATTCCTCCATCTCCAGATATCATATAAAACGAAGTGCATGCAATAATTTAT
>CAYWXC010000005.1:13693-17183 GCA_964462345.1 Microcaldota archaeon
TTCTATTCCTCCATCTCCAGATATCATATAAAACGAAGTGCATGCAATAATTTATAAGCATTAATCGTTTATTAGGTATTTAAAATAGTAACATATAAGCTTTATTTTTGATAAAAAGAGTTGCACAGACCTATGAAGATCGATATCAAATCAATAACTGAGGACAAGAATTTGCGAGAGTATCTCTTGATCGGAGCTCTTTATCTTATCATAGCAATGGTATTTTTCTGGCCATTGACTGTAAACATAACTAAGACTGTGCCTGCAGGAAACGGCGGAGATGAATACCAAGCGTTATGGACATTCTGGTGGATAGGTTACTCATTATTTACATTACATACCTCTCCACTGGTGACATCCTATGTCTATTATCCCATAGGCGCAAATCTTATCACTACTCCACTGGCTCCAATAGAAAGCATACTCACGGTGCCATTGCAAGTATTTGGGCTTCCATTTGCAATGAATATAATGATGTTCCTAGGCTTCACTCTTTCTGGATTATTCATGTATATCCTTGCTTTTTACATAACAAAAAACAGGTATGGATCAATACTTGGGGGTTTCATCTATTCCTTCAGCGCGATGCATCTAGTACAGGCATTTGGCCATCTGCATTGGATCAATATTGAGTTTATACCTCTTTTCATATTCGCATTTCTGCTATTGATCAAAGAAAAAACTCAGAGATACGCATTGCTCTCAGCAGCATCATTCCTTTTGCTTACATTCATGGGCGATATCGAGCAGGCAATAATGGCCGGAATATTTGCATTAATAATACTCGTATATTACTTATTTACTGAAGAACGGAAAGATATGCTCACCGTCAAGTTCGGGCTTTTATTGATCGAGATACTTCTGATCGTATTTATTTTGGGCTCACCGATATTTATCCCAATGGCATCAGCAATAAAAAGCGGTGTGCTATCAACAGTTAACGCACAGGCATCAACTCCTTACAATGAGCTCTACAGTCCAGACATGCTAAACTTCTTCATACCCAGCTTTATGAATGGGCTTCTATTACCAATATCTAGCAACTTCTTCAGTTTGGTCTCCGCAGACACGGCTGAAAGAACCGTATATGCTGGATACACAGTAATAGCACTTCTAATAATAGCGTTATATGCAGAGTACAAGAAAGGCAATAAGTTGAAGGACATTCATCTATGGATATTTGCGCTTGTTGTCTTCTTCTTGCTCTCCTTAGGTCCGTACATACAGATAGGAGGGGCATTGACTCCTATACCAAGCCTCTATCTTCTTTACCACCAGATACCGATCCTGAACGTGCTAAGGGAACCTGGCAGATTTGATATTATTGTTCAATTGATACTTGGAATATTTGCTGCCCTAGGATTTGCGGAATTGGAAAAGAAGTTTAGTTCATCAAAATCATTCGTATCAAAGAGCATGAATCTCTTCATAGTTATCGGACTGCTCTTGATAATAGAATATAATACGATACCATTATCCGCTTCTCAAATAAGCAATCATTATGGTACTGGATACATACCAAAAGCATACACTGAACTTGGAAATCTGCCTGGCAATTTCTCTGTATTGATATTACCTGCGCTTCCAAATTATGTAACTGGCGCTCCAGAGAAATATCCTGGTTATGCTCTTTACTATCAGACTGCTTTCAAGAAACCGGTAATCGGGGGATACACTGGAAGAAGCAACACTACCCAACTCACTTACATGGAAAATATACCTTTGATAACTGCATCAAGTTACTTAGAATATGGGGAAGGTATGTCATATCCCTCTCCAATAAATTATAACTATAGCGAAATATCAAATGATACTCTCTTCTGGCTTGCGGAGTACAATACAGCGTTCGTATCGGTTATACGTGAAGCATACAATACAAGCGAACAGGAATCCCTTGTATCATACTTATACACCTTATTCGGCTCTCCAGTATACGAAAGCAATAGCACAGTAATGTTCTCAACAAACAATGCAATAACAAATAATGTCGGCAAGTTCCCTGTTTATTATACTACTGGGGAATGGGTTCCTGGCTGGAACTTCTGCCAAAGCACATACTCCTGCAACACTACATTTGGCACAATGTGGTTTGGTGGCAACCCACGATACATAAATGTTATCGAAACCGGAAGCAGAAGTGTAAATATGAGTTTTTCTGCTTTGCCTTTGTTATCCAACTCTGACCTATACATTTACTTGAATGGGAACTCGTATGCTGAGATAAAGCTTGGTTCTGCAGAATCAAAGTATTCTCTTAAGATGAACCTTACAAAAGGTATAAATCAGATCGCATTTTACATGCCAAACGATACCTACGCGAACAATGCAACATACCAATACCTTAATTTCGGAATAAAGAATGTTACTTTTCATTAATTCCGAGATAAATCCTCTATATTAGAAACCTAAATTTGTACATAACCTTTAATAACTTTGAACGAAAATAGTTTATTGGTAATGGGAATTACCAAGTGTGGATTGGGTGATAGAATGTCCGTAGGCGATGTGATAGAAGGCGGAACATACGAGATGAAAGTTGATGCAAGAAGTTACAGGGGCGAAGGAATAGGCAGGATAGACGACTTAGTTGTCTTTGTAAAGAATGCAAAGACAAGGATAGGGAAGGTTTACAAAATAAAGATAACAAAATTGCATAGAACGTTCGCAGATGCCGAACTGCTTGATGGCAGTGCTTATCTGATAGGTAATGGCAGCATGATAACTGCCTAAAAGCCTGCCATAGCCGTTGATAATAAAGATTTAAATATTTATAGATAGATGATTATTTGTTTTATCTTATTTTGAATAACTAATTTGGTGAATTCTATGGATTATTCTAATGGCAGAGATTATAGAGATATTTCAAAAGTCCTAAAAACAGGAACCACTACTGTGGGGCTTGTTAGCACAGAAGGTGTTGTCATAGGGGCAGACATGAGGGCCACAATGGACACATTCATAGCAAACTCTGAGGTTGTTAAAGTTTACAAAATAAGCGATATCCTTGGGATTACAACTGCGGGTATGGTTGGTGACCTTGAATATCTTGTGAAGATACTTAAAATGCAGGATGATTTTTACAGAATGGATGAAGGAAGACCAATGTCTCCAACATCTGCTACATCTTTACTCTCACTCATTCTGCAGGAGAATAAGATGTTTCCATACATGGCACAGCTTATAGTCGGCGGCCTTAACAAAGGGGAGCCAGAAATATTTAGTATAGATCCTTTTGGAGGTTACACTAAGGAGAGCAAATTCACCGCGACAGGAAGTGGTACTCTCTCTGCACTTGGTTACATAGAAAGCATATATGCTCCTTCAATGGGGAATCTAGACGCAGTGAAACACGCGGCAAAAGCAATTCAGATAGCCATGAGGAGGGACTCTGCTACTGGAGATGGAACAAGAATAGTCTCAATAACAAAGAAAGGAGGCTATAAAGAGTATACTAAAGAAGAGCTTGACAAAATAATCAAGTAAAAGATTA
>CAYWXC010000006.1:0-15871 GCA_964462345.1 Microcaldota archaeon
GAAAGCGAAATATTTATAATGTAGCGCCCTACCGTACAGTACCATCTTCAGAAATGGTAAGGACCCTGACTCCACGTTTTTTTAGCACTTCCCTGAGCTTGGAGTCGTTAGTGCATACGTACGAGTCCTTTTCCTTTGCCACGCCAGCAATCCAGGCATCGACATTGCTCCTTGAATTTATAATCAGTATATCCCCTTTTGTATTGTGGGTCTTGATCAGTGAAAGAGCAAACCCGGCATAGATCCATTGTCCCTTCTTTCTCTTTGAGATCATGCGCAATTCGTTTATGACTCCGCTTGAGAGCAATATCTCGGCATCGCTCACAGTATCCCTTATTGCTTCGAAAGGATCGCTCTTCTTAGAGGCAGCATAGAGTATGGAGCTTGTATCCACGATTACTGTATTTTTCATCAATTATCTTCTCTAATATCAACGCAAGAGTTTTATATATTATATCATATAGTAAATCCACAATTTATCCCATTGGTAATTATGTCCTCTATATTAACAGGATTAAATAATTGGGCTTTCCACCTGATGCTTTATTTTGCAAACCCCTCTTTGAACTCGTTCATGAAGCTCATGGCTGAGAGCTTCTTTATAGTGCTGCCGGCATTGGCACTTTATCTTTACTTGAAGAAAGATAAGAATGTATTCTCCTTTGTTTTTGGAATGGTCCTTATATTTCTGCTAACAGAGATCATAAAGGACATAATAAAAGAGCCACGACCTTGCAGCGTTGCCGACCTTCAATGGATAAACCATGTTGGATGCGAAGCGAGTTATTCGTTTCCATCAAACCATGCGACAGTGCTCACAGGCCTACTGTTCTTCCTTAACAAGTACAGATATCTTAGAGTGTTGTATACTATTTGGCTAATTATCATGTTGGTAGGCAGAGTTTATCTTGGAGCCCATTATCTGACAGATGTTGTCGCTGGCATAGTTATAAGTATTATATTCTATTATATAGTATTTGTAAAGAAGGATAAGATAAACACATTCTTCGCAAAGATACTTGCCAAGGTTGCAAAGCCATTGTGCCCTGACGAGTTTCTTAGGTAATGCAATGCAGGATCCTGAAAAAGAGAAAATAAGGAAGATTTTGGACGAATTCAGGGTAATAGCCGTGGTAGGCTGTTCCAGAGAAGAAGGAAAGCCAAGCCATGATGTTCCTAAATATATGAAGGAAGCAGGCTATACGATTATACCAGTGAATCCTTTTGCTGAAGAGATACTTGGAGAGAGAGCCTACAAGTCTTTACAGGACATTGAACAGGAGATAGATATAGTAAATGTTTTCAGGCCAGCGAAGGAGGCTCTAGAGATAGCAAAGGCGGCTGTTGAAGTAAAGGCCAAGGTACTCTGGCTTCAGGAAGGAATCTTCAGTAAGGAAGCCAAGGAGTATGCAGAGGAGCATGGACTTTTATTCGTAGAGAATAGATGCATCATGAAATCGAAAGTTGCAATTGATGAAGAAGTGAGATAATGTCATTGGATATGTATGCGGAGGAACTCATTTACAGATACGAGCATCCCCAGAACAAGGGGAAGGTAGAGGGATCCGAAGCCACTACGCATGAAGAAAATATCTCATGTGGAGATAAGATAGATGTATATCTCAAAGTAAGCGATGGCAAGATAGATGAGATAAAGTTCGAAGGAGACGGCTGTGTTATAGCGATGGGAACGGCAGACATAGTAGCAGAAAATCTAAAAGGAAAGAAGATAGAAGATATTGAAAAAATGGGAAAAGAAGATGTACTTAAAATGATAAGCATTGACCCTGGGCCTGTCAGGATGCATTGCGCAACTCTTGCAATGAGGGCAATAAAGAAGGCCATCCTTGTATATGAGAATAAGCCAATAGATACAAAGACAAAGGAACTCTGATTATATAAGGACGAACTCTATTCGCTTGTTGTGCGATCCCTTGTTCTCGAATTTTGACAATTTTATTGTCCCAACTTCATTCGTATTCGCAACGTGAGTGCCGCCATCTGCTTGCATGTCAAATCCATCTATATCCACAACTCTCACTTCCTCAAGCCTCTGAATCAAGGCTCTTCCAGGCTCGGTTCTTGATAAATTAGGAATCTTTAGTGCTTCCTCTCTTGAGAGATTCTTTGCGAAAACCCTGTGACCTTCTGCAGCGACCTTGTTGGATGTTGCTATTATCTTCTCTGCCAGCTCTTTGTTTAGCATTGGCATATCCCAATCTATTCTTGCCTTGTCTTCATATATCTGGCCCCCTTTGCTAAAACTCTCTGCGTATCCATTCTCTATTACGCCGCTTATTATGTGGATTGCTGTGTGGTAGCGCATGTAAGAATAGCGTTTATCCCAGTTTAAGTATCCCTTTACTACAGCTCCTTCTTCTGAGACCACATCGTCTAAAGAGATATGCAATACATCGTCCCCATCCTTCCTTGATTCTATTATCTGATGCTCCTTCCCCTCAATTATTACTCTCCCTGTGTCGCATGGCTGGCCTCCGCCTCCAGGATAAAATGCAGTTCTATCGAGAGTAAACTCTTTGCCACGCATCTTTTCGATTCTGGCGTCAAATTCACGAATATATGGATCTTTCCAGTAAATCTTTTCGGACATATCGCATCAGTTAAATATTTAGAGCAATAAATTAATAACCATAGATAACAGTCCCGTCATCTAGCGGCCAAGGATAGTGGGCTTTGGACCCACACACGCCAGTTCGAATCTGGCCGGGACTATGCTCGTTTAAAGTATAACCAAAACAAACCCAGAACAAACACTGCGGCTATGTCCCAATCCGCCTGATGAAAATATACAAAACAACAAATGATTGTTTTGTCGCCTCTTTTATCAGGAATTTCCACCCCTCTTTTTCGTTATTGGCATCATAGTAATCTATCAGTCCCTCCTTCTCAGCAGAGACCACTTTATTGCAGAATGCCGCCTCACAAAGTTGTAGTAAATGGAGTGCGATCGGATTTGAATTGCCCCCCCCCGTAGGCTATTGAGATCCCTTCTCTGACGAGTCTTGCTCCATACAAAATTCTGCAATCTTTGTTATGTTTCTTATCCTTAAAATCATTGCATCTGTGAGTATGGAGGTAATACGACCAGACTCCGAACATGTCATTCAGCATCGACAGATACTGAAACACGCCGTCGAAGATCATCAGCATTGCATTCCTAACTGTTTGATAAGCTCCTTCGCATCGATGTTGCACCTTGTCTGAGAAAAATAGAAGAATGCAGACTTACTTTCTGCACATATCACATCCCATAAGTAGAAGAGTTGGTTGCACATTCTCAGGAAAAATTCATCGATATTAATCTTTTGAATTGTCGTAGTCACGAATTTGGATGTAAACCGATAGAGCAGGTTCGAATATTAGGATATCAATGCAAGGATGGTGTTTTTTGATAGGTCGAGGTATTCCTCTAAGAGTTCTCAGACTGATCCCTGCACAGAAGTAAAGTCCGATAGATTTGATTATGGTTTCTGTCTACTTCCCTTTATGTTTAGAACCATCCCAATAACAGAATCGTCTGCAGCATTTTCTGCATAAAAACTTCTGTATCCTGCCTCTTTGTTTGGTGATTCTCGTCCCAGCTCTTATTATCTGTGAAGACTTACAGTATATACAACTGGTCGTTGTATCGCCTGAGTTATTTAAGGGATATAACGATTCAGTTTAAAAGTTGGCCTTTATTTGGGACATAGCCCTAGGCTTAAAGGCACCATCAATAGAATATCATAAAGACAGTTGGAGGGGCTTACAATAGAGAGCTTTGTTTAGTAGGGAGCCAAGAACTAAACCAATAGTTAGAGCACATAATCTTAGGAGAAATCTTTTGCAGCAGTTGAAAGAGCGATCAGTAACCCCGTTATCAAAGATTAAAGGAAGGATTGAAATAAGGCCTATCAGATCTAACTATATATTTTTATCTTAGAGAGCATATGCAATTACTATCGCTCCTGCAATTATCCTGACGACCCTTCCAACTTCATAGAGCCTGCTGTGATAATTCTTTCTTGATGCTATGCTTAGCACCCCATCCACAATTACATAAATTCCTGCTGCAAGTAAAAGAAAGTACATACAACCACTGAGTGTGTGGAATTACCTTTTATTATATTTTTCGATGGGTTTGTTGGCATCTTACTCAAGGAAAGATTATTAAAATCTTTAAGTTATGCTTCTTTATCTTAGGGATAACGATGCAAGACATTGACAAGGCTGATGACGCGTCTGTGGAAAGATGGAAAAGTTCTTTTAGTGAGACCATATCGTCCTCGTCGAAGTTTATGGCTTACATACTTGCAAAGGAGATAAATGATGCCATACAAAAAGCTAGTATTCTGGAAAAGATTGGCATGAAAGTTGCAAGAGGCATGATGGAAAAGGCTATGGCACCTTACATAGCTGCTGTTGTTGTTCTTGCATTCGCAAGCAAAGAGATCAATACCGAAAACGTTGAGATGCTTATAAAAGCAATAGATCTCTCCCCAAACAAAAGACTGCTTGAATTTGTCGCTTCGTTGAATCTGAAGAACAATTTTGTATGCGTTCCTGCGATATACTTCATAAAGTTAGTAAGCAAGGAACCAACCCCACAGATGATAGTAAATGTTGTCTCTTCCCTTGGGATGGAATCCGATATTAAGAGTGCAACTCATGTGCTCGAAATCTACTCGCAATTTCTAGAGCATGAAGAAGGCAAAGTCAAGAATGCTGCGGAAGAAGAGTTGGTGATCAAGTTTAGTGGCCCTATCAACATCTTATCTTCCCTTATTTCAAAGCTTCTCTTTCTTGAGCTTCAAAGAACATTTGAAGACAAGTATATAAGCAAAAATATAGAGAGAGCAGTACCCTATCTTTCTGCTCTTGGAGTCCTGATATTTACTGGAAGAGATTCTGTTGAAGGCATGGAAATCGTCAGTGGAATCTCAAATATAGTTGGATCTGTAGGCATAGCCATTGATGAGGGAGTGTTAAGCCATGTTGGGAGCATGGAGTATGGCAAGGCGACCAATATAGTCTACATACCTGCCATTTATTTTATAACATCTGCGGGAAAAGTGCCCACTGTTGAGATATTGGTTAGAGTGATTAATGCACTCTCGATAAAGCCAGATGATGCCATAGCAGGATATGTTCTTACAATATATCAGGAAAGCTTAAAGGAGTAAGATTGCCTTTATTCGCAGGAAAGTCGGACTTACCTATTAAATCTATATAATTTACTTTTTAAGTATTATGAGTGATTAGAATGCCTGTGAAATTTGGCGAGTATAAAGGACACAAGACGATAAGCCTCATGAAAGATGAGGGCGATCAGCGCCCATTCACATTTGGGTTAGGGAAAGCTCGCCTCATCTTGGAAAATTTCGATGAGATTAAGAAATTTGTGGAAGAGAGCGAGAATGAAAGTGAGAGCTCTTCCGAGTAATCCTTATTCGGGATGATCCAGCAAAGAGATAATTTACACTATGTGATGAGACGAGGTATTTCTGACAAGTGATGATGTCTAGTCGCTGATATTTATCGATTGTTGGGCTGCAGTCCAAGGATCTTTTTCTGACTTTAGTATTAGGGTGTGGTTATCTGGATGTCTTTGCTGGGATAATTTTTGGGATCTTATCCCTCATCTGCTTTGGAGTACAGGACGTTTTAATATCAATAGCAGCAAAAAAGGTAGGCTCGTTTAAGACCTCTTTCTGGATATCCGCACCCATTTTTACTTTACCAGTAATAGCATTTTTGTTGATTACGATCCATCTCGCATATACAACAATATTTCTTCTAGCAGTAATAGGCCCTGTCGCCTCATGGGGCATTCTTGCGTTCACCAAGGGCATGGAAATTGGAGATGTCTCAGTTATAGCGACGATAGGAGGAACGTGGGGAGCATTCACAGCTGCCTTGGGTTTTGTCTTTCTTGGAGAATTGATAACCCACATGCAGATCTTTGATATATGCATCATAATAGGCGGTACGGCCCTTGTATCTTTCAATGCCAAGGATGCCTTTAGAAAAGGTGCTGCGATAGGAAAGGGCATAGAATATGGAATTATGGCAGCGCTATCGTTTGGCATATACTTCTTTCTTGTTGCGATTCTAACCCAAGACATAGGATGGATTGCAGCAACAGTGCTCACTGGGATTCCAATCTCTCTATCGCTGCTTGCATATCTCAAATACAAGAAGATAGAGATAAGGGTGAACAAGAAAGAGATTCCACTTCTATTAGTGACAGGCCTACTCGGACTAGGAGGAATAATATTTTACAATCTGGGAGTCACATTCAATTACGCAGATGTGGTTGCTCCTATAAGCGGCGCTTCGCCACTCGTGACTATGCTTATCGCGTTCTTCCTATTTGGTGACAGCCTGAGAAGAAGCCAGAAGATTGGCATATTAATGGTGGTTATAGGGCTTGCCCTGCTATCGATCTAACTCAGTAAGATCTCGCAAAATTTGCCATGGACTTTGCTTTTCTCTTGCAGTATATGCATTTCTCCCCTTTCTCCCCCTGATCGAAAGGCATGTTTGTTATCTTTGCCCCAGTCTCTTCCTTGATCTTGTTCTCGCAATTTACATCTCCGCACCAAGGAGCATGTATTATTCCTTTGCTTCCTTCGAGAATTTTCTTCATGTCTTCGTAATCCATCGAAACATGTATATTTGCATTCATTGCTGCTTCTGCCTTGGCATAAAGATCTTGCTGTATCGAATCAAGGATTTCCGCGACCTTTGTGGCAACTTTGGAGAGCTCTATCTCTATCTTCTCTCCCGTGTCCCTCCTTACTGCAACGGCAGTGTTTTTCTCTGCTTCTCTTGCCCCAACCTCTATTCTCAAAGGCACTCCTTTTAACTCCCATTCATTAAACTTGTATCCTGGCGAATAGCCCTCTCTGTAATCTATCCTTGCCCTCTGCTTGTCTAGAACTCCTAGAACGTTTTCGCATGCTTCTTTGACTTTTGCGAAATTGTCTTTCTTTGTTATAGGGATTATTATGACTTGTATCCTCGCCACTTTTGGAGGAATTATCAATCCTTTATCATCGCCATGCGTTGCTACCATTACACCAAGCATCCTTGTCGTGATGGCGTAGGTATTCTGCCATGCATACTCTATCTTCCCCTCTTTATCCAGAAATTTTATATCGAATGCCTTTGCAAAGTTCTGTCCATCCGAATGGAAATCAGGACCCTGTATCGCCCATCCATCCGGCAATATGTGCTCTATGCTGTAGCTGTTAACCCCTCCAGCAAACTTCTCCTTGTCTGTTTTTTGACCGAGAATGCCAGGAAGTGCCAAATGATCCTTTAATGTCTTCAGATACAAATTAAGTATGAAATCCCTTTCCTTATCGGCTTCCTCGCTTGTAGCATAAACTGTATGACCCTCGTTCCAGAGGAACTCCCTGCTCCTTATGAATGGAGTAGGGTGCTTGAATTCCCATCTAACGACATTATTCCATTGATTATATCTTAATGGAAGATCCCTCCAGGACCTTATCCATTTTGAGTAGCTTGGGTACATTATTGTTTCTGATGTAGGCCTAACTGCAAGCCTCTCAGAGAGCTTTGAGTCTCCCGCTTCAGTAACCCATGCAACTTCAGGACTGAATCCTTCAACATGCTCTTTTTCTTTATTGAGGAATTTTTCTGGTATGAATATCGGAAAGTATACGTCCTCGACTCCATCTTTCTTAAGCTCAGCATCAACCACGTTTGTTATGGATTGCCAGACGAAGTATGCGTCGGGCCTGAGTATTATTATTCCAGAGACATCGCTGTAGTCTGCGAAGCCGGATTTTATTATTGCCTGCGTGTACCACTCTGAAAAGTTCTCTGATTTCTTTGCTGTTATCCCCTTTTCATCATCTTTTTTTGCATCTTCCAGAATATCACCCATGGATCGTGGTTAAATATCTCTTTGCGACTTTATTATCAACTGCATTCTATAAATAAGTAATCTATTGATTGCAGGAAGGGTTACCATGGAACTTCCTTAAGCTTTGCTTTATGCGCAACCTTGTTGGTACTTCTATGCAATAACCCTGTCAATATGAAAAGAAATATAATCCCATAGGTGCTTGGAAGATGACCAAGGGGAATTGCAAAGAGAATTGCGAATATTAAGAATAAGTACTGATCAAAGAATGCAAATTCCGTCCCTTCTTTCTTGTTCAGCCTTCTTTTTATGAAACTTCCGAGAAGGTCTCCAAAATGCGTACCTATGCTAGTGACTATCCCTATGATTAACATGTAGCTTAATGCAAAGGATATAAAGAATGCGATTATGAAACCAGAAGCAAGGCCGGTTATCAACCCCAGAAGAGTCTTATGCTTTCCAAAAATTGGCTTCCCCCCGAATTTCCTGTCCATGTCAAGAGGCATTCCCCCACCGAATATGACAGGAGCGCCATTGGCAACATACGCAGGAAAGATGTAGATTATGGGATATATGATGATGGTGTAAAATATATTCCAAAGGTCGACCATGAGCTCACGCGCTGGATAGTTTCCCTTCGGCAAATCTCTCAGAGCCTCCGCCCCTGAATTTGTTCTTGCCGGCCCTTTTCTTCGCAAGTTCTATTGCGTTCTCCCCAGATTCAGAACCTGCCGCTGCTATGACATTGCCTTCCCTATTTACCAGGAGTATTGCTGCTTTCTTATCTAATTTTATTGCAGTATCTGCAATCTTCCGCATTATCTCCGTACTTTGGTCAAGATCAAGCTCAATGACCCCTTTCTTTCCAACAATCCCTTTCGCTATTTCCAAAGCAACAGTCTCCTTGTAGTTTGATAACTCTTTTACCAATGACCTATTTTCAGCAAGCATTGAACTTATTTTATCATGAAGCCCGAATAGCTCTGAGTTAAGTAGCACTGAGGACCTGGAAAGCTCGTCATCCTCCTTTTCGAAGTATTCGAGAGCGGCCGGTCCTGCAACGAATTCTATCCTGTCTATCCCATCATGAAGCCTGTATGAATTTATTATCTTTACAATTCCGAGAAGAGATGCTCGCTCTATTGCGTGAAGGCCCCCGCATGCTTCCGCATCTATCAATTCATCCCTACTGGAGGTGATTGTTATTATTCTCATCTTCTTTGATGCCACACCATGGCCCTGGTATATTGAGAATCCGTACTTCTTCTCTGCATCACCGCGATCCATCTCGTTGAGATTTACCTTTATTCCCTCATAGAGCCACTCATTGACCATGCGCTCTATTGCAAGTATCTCATCCTTCTGAAGAGGATTGTAATGTGCAACATCTATATGAGCCTTGTCCGGATCCTTTCGGGCTCCTTCTTGCCACGCATGCTTCCCAAGCACAATCCTTGCGGCAGCGCTTATTAGATGAGTTGCGGTGTGATGTGCTATTAATTTTTCTCGCCTGCTGACATTAACCGTTGCGAGAGCCTTTGCGCCTTCGGCAAACTCTTTCAAGTTGACAACATCGCCCTCCATTTCATGTACAATCACATCTCCAACCTTTTGTACATCGATGACACCAATCCCGTTTATTGTTCCAATATCACTCGCCTGTCCCCCTCCTTCAGGATAGAATGGTGTCTTGTCTAGCACAACATTCCTGCCATCGGAGAATAATATCTTCGCTTCTGCTTCGTTTTCAAAGTTGTAGTATAATTGTTTCGTTTTTGGTAGATTTTTGCTTATCTCCATCTTTGGTTTTTTCTTGTCCTGCTTATTCATGTCTCCTTTTATGATGCCTTCATATAAAGTATCAGGCAACTCTATTTTTTTGCCCATCTCTGCAGCTATCGAGGAGATAAATTCAGGAGTTATTCCATTGCTCTCATACATTGTCCTAAGCTCGCTCTTCTCCACAGTACTTCTCTTTGACAATATTGATTCTACGGTCTTTCTTGCATTCTCCTTGCTCTTTGAGTAACGTTCTTTCTCCACTCCCATAATATCCTCGAATTTCAGGGTCTCTAGGCTTGATGATAATTCAGGATAGAGCGGCTTAAGCTCTTCTGCCTGCATGTGCATGACCTCTATCAAGTCTACTCCCAACTCATAGCGTTCCATGAAATCAAATGCTCTCCTCAGGATTATCCTAAGATTGTAGCCGCCCCCGACATTCGATGGAAGCGCACCATCAGATATCGAGAATAACAAGGTCCTCGAATGATCAAGAAGGGCATAGAATGCCTGCATTGGCTTTATCTTTTTCTCATAATCAGATCGGGATGTGTCTATCTTCTTTAATATCTCATTCTCTTTTTTCTTAAGCCCTTCCGCCCCGTCAACATCAAGCTCTCCAGCAAATTCTGCAAATTTTCTGAATAATTCAGTATCACGCTCTATGCTTATCCTGCTCTTGAGTTTCTCTATTACAGAATGGAAGACAGCTTCGTATGCGTTGTCAAATCCAGTCTGGAACCATAATAATCTCTCAAATCCCCATCCAACATCGACAACCTTGCTCTTGAGCTCCTGGACTTTGTCCCATTGAAGCTCGAATTGAGTAAATACAGAATTTGAGAGCTCTGACCCTTTGGAGAAACTTTCAAGGCTTGGACCAAATCCAGAGAAATCAGGCATCGCCCAGACATCCTCATTGTAAGTTATCTCTTCCTTCGGTATCTTGAGCAGGCTTGTAAGTAATCTGAAATTGAGCTCTATTGTCTTATCTTTCCAATAGCCTGAGTGCGGCCAATCAAAGGCATGCTGGCCAGCCATCATGAATCCAGTGAAATGCCTGCCGGTTATCCCAACATTGTCTATATCGCTGAATCTTAAGCATATTTGCGGAACTATCAAGGGATTTTCCCCATACTCGAAGCTCATAGAACCATTCTCGAGGCGCTGGAAATCCTGAATGCTCGCTATGGTAAAGTATAAGTCTTGTCTCCACCTGCTAACCACAGGATACCTGCTAACTTCGGCATGACCCTCTTTCCTGAAGAAGTCTGCAAACTTCTTCCAAAATTCGGCATACTTGACAGGCGAGGGCTTTTCCTTGAAGAAGGTGTACTCAGTGTGAGATGAATCGTCACATGTCTCCCGCTTTGATATGCTCCAGAAATGCCTGCCACATATTTTGCATTTCCTTCTTGAAAACCCTTCTTCCTCGAATAGCTTCACCTCATACAGCTCTGAGGATTTTGAAGAAAACGTTTCCATTAAGTTTTTTTTGCTAAGATTTGAAGCATCGATATTCATTTAGCCACCGTAGAATTCCACCACGTAGTGCATTCTTTCCCATAAAACCTGCAAAGTCTGCATTTCCACTTTTCATCTATTGGTACTGGGCGCGCTTGCCTATCTCCGTTCCAGTATCCCATTGCATCTCTAATGTATATATCCATTGCCTTTCTATCATATGGAACCTTCATGTTATAAAATTCGGATAATGATGTCTTGTCTATGTATCGTATCTCCATCTGGCTGCTGAGCTCAGGCATGGTGTGGATTTCATTAAACATGTTTTTATATATCGAGGGAACGCTCATTAGTTCGTCGTTTATCCCTATCTCTCTTAAACCAGAGGTGAATGCATCGGATAGCGTCATCATATCCAACTTATAAGAGAATGAGAAGTTATCGTAGGAGTATATGCCTTCCCGTATATCCTCAAGGAACTTTCTATAAAGCATGATCTGCACTATATGCGGCCTTGATATAGCCTCGTTTATGCTGCTGCTCTTGTTCGTGCTTTTGTCTTCGGTAATTTCAACTTTGCCGCTTACGATGCTTAACTGATCGATCTTGCCAGATAATTTATAACCATTGATTGATCCGTATATCATGACTTCCCTGCATTTTCCCTTCTCCTTTAGACTCTTCATGCTCGTACAGTTCTCGTATGCAACTTTGTACATCCAATCCGAATAATTAGAGGGTTCGACAGTTAATGGAATATACACACTTTTTTGCATTTTCTCATGTATTTGAGTGCCTCGTTCCATTGCGGCCGTTGGTTTCTGTTTTGCAGTGTGGTAAAGCTCCATCTGCTTTTCGCACCAGAATTGCAGAGAGATGTCTTTTATGGCTATGCTCTTCCTACCAAGTCTCTCGAGTGCAGAACGCTTGAAGCCATCCATCCCAAACAACCAAATCGTTTATCAGACCGCCTATCTATCTTCATAGCAAAAGCTCAGCGATCACCTGTCTCATCATATGTCTTTTTATTTATTAAACAAGATTAATAACCTTATGCTTATCTCTGATTATGACCTCTTTGTATTCGATTGGGATGGTACCCTTAGCAGATCCACGAGTATAGTTATGCTCTCGAGATTCTTCATGAAAAGATACAGGATAAGCAATATAGAAAAGAGGACAAAGGAGTACCAGATAGAGGCTATGAAAAGGGTCAAGACCATGGAGAATGAAGGCAGGTTTTATTCTACACTTTATGATATTTACTCGACAATTACAAGGCCCAGGATAAAGGATGGGGCTATAGAGGTATTGCAGATGTTGAGAAAGAAAAAGAAAAAGATTGCAATATTTAGCGATTCCAACAGTTACAGGCTTTCCCAAGAAACAGGAAAGTATGCAATAAACAAATACGCAGACATAATATTGAGTTCGCAGAGCATAGGACATCATAAGCCAAGCCCGTTAGGCCTTAACATGATAAGGGAAGAGCTCGACGTGCCCAAAGGAAGATGCATTTATATTGGAGATATGGCTGCAGACATATACACTGCAAAGTTTGCTGGGTACAAGTCATGTGTGCTTGCCGATGGTGCTGATCCGCATTCGCTATTGAAAAGCTTCAATCCCGATTACATTTTTAAAGACATCAATCTCTTCCTTGAAGCATTGAAATCCAAAGAGAAGAGCAGATAAGAATATCAGCTCTGCTCCTTCTTTGGCTTTGCCTGTTGATCTGGCTTTGCTGCCTTCTTTGCCATTTCCTGCAAGCCAGAAAGACCGAATGGAGTTGGTATGCTAAAGCCGCCGCTCTCAGTAGGTATGAAGACAATCAGATTCTTACCGTTCAGGCTTATCTCATACATCATATTAAGAGACCTGAGCTGCATTGCAAAGGGATCACTCTTGTATTTGTTTGATGCCTCTAGCATCTTGTCTGCTGCCAATGACTCGCTTTCTGCGAGAGTCACTCTCGCCATCTTCTCCCTCTCTGATGTCGCAACCCTTGCCATCGCATTCTGAAGATCGTCAGGTATTGTAACATCTCTTATTTCCACAGATATGGCCTCGATTCCCCAGCTTGAGACCCTCTCTTCTATAAGGTCTTTTATATCTTCTCCGATCACATCCCTTCCCGCGAGCATGTTTGAGAGGTTGCTCTTTCCTATTATATCACGCATTGCAGTCTGGGCAGCGAGCTGGACAGAGTCATAATATGATTGCACATTAAGAACAGAATGTTCTGGATTGACGACCTTCCAGAATAATATGGCATCTACATCAACAGGGACATTGTCCATTGTGAGTGTCTTTTCTGCCCTGAATGTGGTGCTGATAACTCTTAGATCAACAGTGACAGGAGTGGATTCTATGAATGGGATTATGGAATAAATTCCAGGACCTATTATTCCGCGGAATTGGCCGAATCTTAGCACAGCCATTCTATTCCACTCGTTGATTATCCTGATAGACATGGCCAACATGAAGAGAAACACCACGATTCCAACGAGTATGCCAACTGATGCACTCGAGGTGAATGCCGCAGATACCACAGCGAAGATTGCCGTGATGATTAGTATCACTGCCAATGCGCCCCCAGTGCTTGAATATGTAGTTGCCTTTGTAGATTGAGAATCCATTATAAGACCGATAATAGTTATACAATATAATTTAAAGTATATGCTGTAGGATAATGGAGTGCTCAAAAGTAAAGATAACTGAACTTAGAACAGAAGGCTATGTGCCGATTGAAGAAGATTTACCTCCCAATAGACAGATGAGGGCTGCTACTTATGACCTGACCCCGTTATCTTCCGGAATTCTGCTGTTTCAGATATGTTTGTGTTAATAGTTATTGTTGCTGATTCATTTACACCAGAGTAGCATCCGACTCCAGCACATATCCACTCAACAAAGGTATATCCTTTTGATGGTATCGCTGAGATTGTCACATCGGTTCCAGCAAGGTAACTCGTTACACCAGAAGGGTAGACCTCTCCCCGACGGTTGTTATTTGAGTTAACAGTCAGTAGGTATGATACTATTGGTTTGCATGTTGCGACCTCGGTGATATTATTGTTCATCACAACAGACTGCGTGATCGCGGTTCCAGTATAAGAACCATTTCCAGATCCAGACCATCCACTAAAGGTATCTCCAGAAGGTACTGCAACAGAGAACGCTGCATAAGATCCTGCATTATAAATTCCAGAACCATTCACCGCAGCACAGCCATTGTTTTCCACATTAAGTGTGTATTGCTGCTGTGCTGTTGATATGAAGTTTGCGATCTCAGTAACATTGTTATTCATTGCTATTGTGGCGCTGGAGTTTGTTCCAGAATAGCAACCCACACCAGAGCAGAACCAACCTATAAAAGTATAACCATTGTTAGACACCGCAGAGATAACAACATTGGTTCCAGCAGTAAAGTAAGTTATACCACTTGGAGAGACGTTTCCTCCGGCAAAAGGACTAGCAGATATATTAAGAGAGTATATCGGTAGCTGAGGAGGTGTAGGCAAAATTATATCACTTACAGAGAAACTTGTGCCATCAGAAGTTAATGCGGATGGCGTTGCTAGTGTAGTAAGCGTGCCACTGCTGCTTTGGTTAACCATGGTCACAGATACAAGCCCAGGAAGTTGGCTTATTGGAAGAAGCCCTGAACCCATGTTAGCATAATTTGTGACAGGGCTTGGCGTGTAATCAGAACCATAGTAAGATGTATTATAGTTAGCAAGACTGGTTAAGGTACAAGAAAGTATGGAGCACATTTCAGGTCTCTCTTCTACCCATTCAGAAGATAACCTAGAAGAGTTATATACTACAGTTATGCTGAATCCCACCCCTGTTGTTTTATCGATTAATATTATATCCCACTCATTTGTCTGGTTAGGTATTGAAGTTATGTTCACGTACATCTTATCCCCAGGAGAGATAATGAAGTTTCCGATTGGTGTCTCAGCTGCAGGAAGCAACTCATACCATCCAGTATAATGAGATGCTCCGCCATAATAATCAGATTCGGTTCCTGCTTGAATTAATGTGCTATCTGCGAATCCACCGATTCCAGCCCATTGGGCAGAGTAAGTTGGTGAAGAGGTAACTCCCGCTGTCTGAACTATCCAAGAGCCTTGGACAGAAGATGCTGATGAAGAATTGATATCACTCACATATCCTGCCCAGTTAAGGGACTTCATCTGAAAAACATTGCTTCCAGCCGCATTTGAAGAGAGTGTAGTAGTAGAAGGACAATTGTATATGCCTTGTTGATAAGATACAGCAGTAGTGTGGTGCTTATTGCATGGTGATGAGATGTTTTTATAATTTATCGAAGGTGCATTCCCTAATTCAAATATTTTATATCCCATAAAATAAAAATAAGGTGTTTTTTGTCCTATTGATAACCCATTGTGATTTCTTATATTATTATGCATATTTGCAGCATGCACCGGCATGAAAAGGAAAATAGCAGCGAATAAAGATGCAAGCAGGTATTTTCTACCTGAGTTTATTAACGTCGTGTTTTCACCTAATCGATTAACAATTGAAGAGATTTTTTAAATAATAATACCATTGAGAAGATTACTTGTTAGTAAATTTTTGGATTCGTACAGTAGAAAATCTTTTAAGAAGCATCAAGTAGTATTCCAACCACTATAAATAACCAACACATAGTTTTATAAATAATTAATATGATATACTACCAAGTAGTAAAGGCGGAATACG
>CAYWXC010000007.1:0-10860 GCA_964462345.1 Microcaldota archaeon
TCGGATATGAATGTTATCTTAATGAAGTGATAACAAATGAGGGGAAGCTTAGGCTCGTAGGAACGCTTCCTATGGGAATAAAGTTCGATAGGTTCAATGAGTCATACAAGAGCAAGGAAGTTAAAAGTGGGATAAGAAGGCTGGAGAAAAGGCTCTCAGACCTGAAGAAATTCTTATCAATAGACAGATTGGATTATACGAAAGGAATACTAAATAGGCTTTACAGCTACGAGAAATTTCTTGAGGAGAATGAGAAATGGCGCAACAAAGTTGTGCTGATGCTGAACGTTACTCCATCAAGGACAGAGCTCAAGGACTATCAGGGAATGAAGAAGAGGATCGATAGGCTCGTGGGCAGCATAAATGGCAGATTCGGGAATGTTGACTGGAATCCTATACTTTATCAATACCGCCAGATACCATTCAGCCAGCTTTCCGCAATGTACAACATTTCGGATGTTGCCCTTATCACACCAATAAGAGATGGCATGAATCTAATAGCAAAGGAATATGTTTCAAGCAAGAAGGGTGGGGGAGTTCTGATACTTAGTGAGATGGCTGGAGCGGCCAAGGAGCTGGACGAAGCCATAATAGTAAATCCTAATGATATAGATGAGCTTTGTGCATCTATGAAGAAGGCTCTTGAAATGAGGCAGAAGGAGCAAAGAGCAAGGATTAGGTCGATGCAATCAAAACTCTCTAGATATGATATAATCCGGTGGGGTAATGATTTCATCAATGGGATGCAGAATTCTGTAAGAAAACAGGAGATATTCTATTCAAGTTTGATAGATGGTAGGAATCCATTCCTCAATGATTACAAGAAAGCGAAGAAAGTATTATTCCTTTTGGATTATGACGGAACACTAGTTCCATTTACAAAGCACCATACTGAAGCGGTCCCGGACAAAAAGCTTATCTCAATATTGAGAAAGCTTGCCAAGAACAAAAAGAATGAGGTTGCTCTTGTAAGTGGCAGGGACAGAAGGACATTGCAGAGATGGTTTGGGAGGGTCAACATAAGCATAGTCTCGGAGCATGGCGCCTTGGTCAAAGATAAAGGCAAGTTCTCCTGGCTTGTCGGTAGGAGGTGGAGAAAGCTTGCAAATGTTGAGAAGGGATGGAAGAGCTCTGTAAAGTCAATAATGAACAGGTATGTAAATTCCGTACCTGGATCGGAAATCGAGGAGAAGGAATTTTCGATAGTCTGGCACTATAGGGCAGCAGAGCAGAGCGCAGCTGCATCAAGAGCCAAGGAGATGCTTGAGGATCTAAAGCTGATAGCAAAATCAAAGAATCTAAGTATAATAGAAGGAAATAAAATACTCGAGGTAAGGAATGCTGGCATAGATAAAGGCTTATCTGCAACCTACTTAATAGAGAAGGAAAAACCAGATATGGTAATAGTGATAGGGGACGATAAGACTGATGAAGACATGTTCAAAGTACTCCCTCAGGCATATTCTATAAAAGTCGGCTTTGGCCAAACCTGTGCGAAGTTCAGAATCAAGAGCCATGAAGGCGTGGTCTCCCTAATAGAGAAAATATCTAATATCTAACCCAATATTTTCTTGTAAGTCTCAAAGGTCTTTTCTGCAGTTCTTTCCCAGGTAAAGCTTCTTGCGTATTCCATAGCTTCGGATCTTATTTTCTCGTCAAATCCTTTCTCCAGAACATTGTCTATTCTTGAAGCAAAATCCCTTTCATCTTTTGCAAGTATGCAATACTTTTTTGTCTCTTCTGGAATCCTGCTGTCCTGCATTGCTATTACAGGTATGCCTCTTGCCTGCGCTTCCAATATCTCAAGGCCAAAACCCTCATAAGAGCTTGGCATTAAAAACGCATCAAAGGAATCGTATATCTCCACAATGTTTTTATCATCAGCAAAACCTCTGAAATCCACCTTATTGTTTCCTTCAATAAGCCTCTCAAACTCTTCCTTATATTGCCTGAAGACCATGCCGTACATCTCGAGTTTAACCTCACTATGGACATTGCCAAGCGCCCGAATCGCTACATCTGCCCGCTTTCTTCCTCGTATTGCGCCTATCCACCCAAGCTTGAAGCTTTTCTTCTCCTCTTTCTTTACTGAATTCCCGCCATAGAATCTTCTATCTATTCCCATAGGGACCTGAAATATATTCTCAGGCTCGAATCCAAGAGTGATGGCCTCTTCTTTTGTCTGCGAAGAATTTACTATTAAATAATCGCCAAACAAGACACTTTTAATATTCTCTTTAAAGGTTGAGAAGATCAGAGCTTCTTCATCCCCAGTTGGCATTATATCTATCATATTCTCATATAATATAGTCTGGAATTCATGCGCCGTGTTAAGAACAACTCCCTTCTTGCTTTTTGGAAGAAAAGGTGCCTCGGCGAGATTGTGTATTATATCTGCATCAAGCGCAAATTCCATGCCTTCTAACCTTGCCGGAGTTGCCAAAGATCTCTCATCGAAGCTTAATGGCATCTTCCTTATCTCATCGCCACCGCCCAACATCTGCTCTATTTTTGGGTAGACCTCTCTGCAGTATCTGGCTATGCCTCCAGGCCCTTCCTTGAAATATACCTCTGGTGCAACGATCGCAACTTTCACAACATCACTAAATATAAGCTTGTTTCATACATTGACCCAAAGCATATATAATCTTCTTTAACCACCATACTAATTAGCGCTTAGTGGCATAGCGAAAGGATTAAAATATTATCTCTACAATATTTAAATGACTTTTTATAAGATAGAGGGTAGTGTTTCAGATGGAGTACACTCGTTTCGAAAAAGCAAGGATCATAGGTGCCAGAGCCCTCCAGTTAGCTTATGGCGCGCCACCATTGGTAAAGGTACCGAAAGAGATAACAGAGCCTCTCGCATTAGCAGAGCTCGAATTCAATGAAGGTATAATTCCCATTATAGTCATAAGGGAGGGGAAAGAGGAGGCATAGTAAATAAATACGCTCAAGTGTTTATATGGAAGATAGATATGATGTTATTGTTGCAGGCGGAGGCATAGCCGGAGCACTTGCGGCAGCAACTGCTGCCAAAGGTGGTGCAAAGACTGCCATATTCGATAGAAATAATTACGCGGTTGTGGGGAAGAAGACAAATTGGGGATGGGTTTGTGGTGATGCTGTAGCAGCAAGCCACATATCATTCATAGAGAACAAGCTTGGCATAAAGTTTGAAGAACCAGAACTCGATCTCAAGGTTGATGGGGTTTATGCATTCAGCCCAGATCTCAAGCACAAATTCTTATTTGAGGGAGAAGGTTATAGCCTTGACAGACCAAAGTTGGCAAAAAAACTGCTAGATCTGGCAACAAAGAATGGCGCCGAATACATATCCCAATACGAAGTCGAAGGCCCAATAATAGAGAATGATAAGATCGTTGGTATATTTGGGAGGAATGACAAGAAGGAGCAGTTCAAGGCAAATTCAAAGGTCGTTATAGATTGTCTTGGAGTTGCATCCACTCTAAGAAGAAAGCTTCCTAAGAATGATTTCATAGAGAATACGATAAGCACAGATGATATAGAATCAACAGGAAGGTACATACTCAACTTTGAGCCTGCAGGAGAAGATCTTACTTATTATGATCCAAAGAATGCACTGATACACCTTAACCAGGTTTATGCTCCTGGGGGGTATGGTTGGGTATTCCCTAAGAAAGGCAACAGAGTAAATATCGGCCTCGGGGTTGAGAAGAAGAGCCTTGAGCTAAGAAACGAGAGGCTAGGCAAGAAGGATTCTCTCCATTCATTGATAGATACTTACATACAAGCAAATCCAATAGTCAAGAAAACATCATTCGATGACCAGGATTCGAACAGCAAAGGATATTGGTCTGTGACTGTCAGGAGACAATTTGATAGTTTGGTATACTCAAATTATATAGGTGCTGGGGACAGCATGGCTATGCCAAACCCAATAAGCGCAGGAGGAATAGGTCCAGCAATGGTCTCGGGTGTGCTTGCTGGAGAGGCTGCCGCAGAGGCAGTCCACGAAGGCGACACAAGCATAGGTTCTCTCTGGAGATATAATAAGAGATACAATGATGTCTATGGGAACAAGACTGCTGCATTGGAAGCTTTCAGAGTATACCTCCAATCCTTGAACAATGACCTACTCAATTATGGAATGAGCCACTTTATAACCGAAGAAGAGGCAATAGCAATAAGCTATGGCAGAGTTCCAGAACTCTCGATGGCTCAGAAATTCCAGAAAGTCTTCAGCGGTCTCTCCAACATAACCGCGTTCAAGAATCTTCTTTACACTGTGAATAAGATGAAGAGGCTCCTAGAGCTTTATAAGGATTATCCACAGGATGTTGATTCCTTCTTAAAGTGGAAAGGAGTGGTAAACGCAGAGATGACAGAAGTAAAAGAGAGATTCAAGCCTAATCCTATATGATCTGCATTCATTCACTGTTGCACACAGTCAAGACGTATCCTGCTGCTGCATCATCATAAGGCAGCTGGAGAGTGCCCATTATCTTTTTTATCATTTCTCTGCTAGGATTCCTTCCTGATGATCTTATCAAGTTAATCGCCGGCACGTAAATGATATTTGTAGCTTTGCCATAGCCCATATTTTCAATAGTGTTGAGAATTGTCTCATTGCTCTTTATTCCCAAGGAACCAAGCAAGCTCGACAATCCCCTTATATTCAAATTGCCATTTGTGTCTGAATCCCTGCCAGTGAAAATCAGCAGTGAGAGCGCAGAGAGGTATGGTGAGAAACTCTCGAACTCATCCGCTATCTCTCTATTGTTGAATGTTCTATCCAATTCCAAGGATAACAGATGTGATATCTGGGAGCTTAATGCTATGATCTCTTTCTCAAAATCAAATCTGATCTTTTCTCTCCCATGCTCCTCATCAACGATCTTCTCAAATTCGCTTATCGTTGATGCTGAGAGAGATAGATCTGGCCTTATTCCGAGGGAATTTATGACTGGAACCATGCTTTCTGTAGATACCTCTTTATTGAGCAGCCTGATGAAAAGAACCGTGGTCGCGTACGGGAAGACATTCCTCATCTTAAGCGAGGAGACAAATTCCAGGACTCTTCTATCTGGATCTATTCCGAGATCTTTAATCAGTTCTGCAACCATCGATGTCGAGATCTCCTTTCCTGCGTACGAGAGCAAAACTATCGCAGCGAAGTACGGCCTCAGAACGGATTCAAGCATCCTTCCATCAAGTTTTATCATCTCCTTAGCCAAAATGTGCTTCTCCATGAATGCCTTACTTAGCTCGCTTGCTATGAAATAATTAGAGAGATCAGACATGGAGAGAATGCTATTTATAAATTTTTTCTTAGATATGTCGGCTATCTCCGGCTTCACCACAGAAGCGTTATCCTGCAAACAAACACCTTACTTACTTCAACATACAGATTAAATAATGTTTGAGTTCTTCCCCATGCGAAGAAGCACTTCTCCATCAAGATTATATATCTCCGCTCTCCGAAGATCAAAAAATCCGGCTCTAAGCATCGGCATATGGTAAGCAAAATTTTCTGAGACATCGCTTCCCAGAATAAGCTTGTTGAATGGTGGCATTATGATAAGCTCTGGGAATCCCTTTTTCTTTTTAATGACAACCCATACCTTCTCATAATTTCCATTGACATTGGCTGATGCGTGTCCATGCCCTGCTATCAATACTTTTTTGTCCATCGCTTCTTCAGAAGGCAGAGCATTGCCGTGCATCAAGGCTAAGTCCTTCAACAATATCTCTCTCGAGATCTCAGCATCTATCCCAAGCCTATCAAAGATCTTCCCTATATGTGCGTCATGGTTACCTTTCGCTATCCTGAGCTTGGCATCTCCGAGTTCATGGAAGAAATCTCCCATATCTCTATATTCAGATATCGTCGGATACCCTATGCTTTCTTTAATATCTCCAAGGAGAATTATCTCTCGTGCCTTGTACTTTTTGTAAATGCCGAAAAGCCTCTCTCCAAGTTTCTTAGATGCTTGCGGAAAGTGGAAGCTTTTTTCCCTCAAGCGCTCTTCCATTCCCAGATGAAGATCACTGACAACAATTATTCTCTCCTTTTTTATAAGAAGTGCAGGCTCTCCAACAATAAACGATACAAGCATATTTTATATAAGTGCTGATATCCTTAAAAAATAATCTTTTTGCTGATAGCCCCATCCCCATAGTATTCGATGCAAATATTAAGATTTGTGTTCTATGGTGATATGCTATCTGAGGGTTGGCATGTCTGCGGCAAAAGAAAGTGAGCTCATAAGAGTCGAGCACCTTAAGAAGGTGTATAAGAGCAAGAATATAGAATATGTTGCAATAACGGATATTTCGCTTAGTGTTAAAAAAGGAGAATTCATCACAGTGCTTGGCCCTTCTGGAAGCGGAAAGACTACCTTAATGAATCTCATAGGCGCATTGGACAAGCCCACCGGAGGCAAGATATTCATAGAAGGGGTTGACATCTCTACCCTTGATGATAACGAGCTAGCGAAGATCAGGAATGATAAGATCGGCTTCATATTCCAATCTTATAATCTGGTTCCATATCTTACTGCATTGGAAAACGTAATGCTTCCATTGGTAGTGGAGAATAAGCGAGATCAGCAACACATAGGGATGGGCAAGCAGATGCTTACTATGGTTGGTCTCGGAGCCAAGTTTGAGAAGAGGCCAAATGAACTTAGTGGGGGAGAGCAGCAGAGGGTTGCAATAGTCCGCTCCTTGATGAACGACCCAGCGATAATATTGGCCGACGAACCTACTGGAAATCTCGATTCAAAGACCTCTCAGAAAGTGCTAAGCCTTCTGGTAGCTCTCTGCAAGAAAAAAGGCATTACTATAATGATAGTAACGCATGATCCGAACATAGCAAAGCTTTCGGAGCGTAGCATATTTATAAAAGACGGTCTTATAGAAAAAATGACAAAGGTAAGGCCATGAGATCAGCATTCTTAGCATTGCCATTCATGCTCTTGTTTGCTCTGGCACTCTCGGGTGTTGCAAATGCCCTGAACTGCCAAACACTAACAGCCCCAAATTTTAATATAATTGGTGTAACTTGGGGAAACGCAACTAATCCAGCGCTAGCTGGCCCCGGAAGCAGAGACGTCCCACTGGTTGTAACATTACAGAGTTTTGGCAATGCTTGCGATCTTTATCAGGTTGTTGGCACTATTAACCTCTATGGGCAGATATCCAATTTCAATGGATCATACACGGCAAAGGATTACATACAAGAATTGCCTCCCACTTCGATATTCACTATGACCTTTTATCTGAACATAGCAAACAACACTGCGGTAGGGCAGAATGCGATTCTAAAGTATCCTTTTTACATTTCCTGGAATTATACAAACTCAACAACAAGGAACACTCAATCCTATGTCTTGCAGATACCGATGAAGGGCTATCCTGTACTAAATTTCACCCTGGCAGATCCCTCTCTTGTAGTTGGAGAGATTAACAACATAACACTCAAGCTTAGCAATACCGGGAATAGCTACGCATCAAACATAAGCACAAAGGTATCCTCTTCATCCTCAATCAGCTTCATATCCCAACCAGGAAAGATATTTCTTCTAAATCCTGGAGAATCAAATACAATATCTTTTTACGGATATATCTCCCCGTCGCTTTCCGGACAACCAGTCATACTGACAGTCACATCCCATTACATCAATCCTTATGGTTACAATACTACAGTTATAAACGATGTCGGGGCATATGCATCTCCGAACCCATCCACTACTATTTCCATATCCGCATCCAACGCATCACTATTGGTTGGTAAGCTACAAAATCTCAACATAACTGTCTCAAATTATGGGAAGTACACCGTCGACAATATAACACTTTTGCTGAACCCAGTCTCCCCTCTCAGTGTAATAGGCAACGACAATCTTCTTTTCATACCAAACCTTGCCCCGGGAGAAAGCGATGATATTCCAATAATACTCTATGTTCAATCGACAACATCTCCAGTTGCGGATCTAGGGATAACGCTCTCATACATTCAAAATAACCAGGCGCAGACTTCTTCAAGATCAATAAGCTTCCTCACTCCTGGCTACATAAACCTAACAAGCATAAGTTCCATACTTATTCCAAATCCTCCACATGCGGGGCAAATATTCTCAGTAACAGCAACACTTGATAATGTAGGCTCACAATCTGCATTAGCAGCCACCGTTACTTCAAGTCCTCCGGATGGCATGACGATAGTGGGAGAAAATTCTACATTTATAGGGAGCATACCTGTGTATACTCCTACTGCTTTCACAATCAGCTTCCTTCCATCAAAAACTATGAATCCAGGAATATACTCAATACCTGTTACTGTTTCTTACCTGAACAATCTGAATCAAAGGCTAAACAGCTCGTTTGTGTTTGATGTCAACATCTCCGCTCCGGAAGTTGCAAACACAGGCTCAAATTCTGGAGGAACAGAGACGATGCTATTGCTGTTTTTTGTGGTGATGGTGGGAATTGCTTCTGCATATTATTATCTGCATAGCAAAAGAACAAGGATGCATACATGAAGATACAGGATATAATCTGGCTTGGGGCAAGGAGCACCTCAGACAAAAAGCTGCGAACTCTGCTAACAATACTTAGCGTCATGATCGGAGTAGCTGCTATAGTGGCATTGGTCTCTCTAGTTTCTGGAGTCTCTGCAAGCATATCACGATCACTGGAAAGCATAGGTCCCTCTGCAATATATCTTGTTCCTAATCCTTCACACATATTGACAGCTGCGGATGTCGCAGTGATACAATCTTTTCCGGGAGTTGGTTCTGTGATACCAATGCTTAGGATGAGCGCAAACATCGCCCAAGGAGGAAAAATCCTCAATGTCTCTTTGATCGGAATCAATAATTACAGCGTCATGAGCGCCTTCGGAGGATTAAGCTTTTACCAAGGCTCTCTTTACAACGATACCACTCTCCCCTTGGCAATAATAGGTTACAACATAGCATTTCCTTCATCGTCCCAGAATGTACTTTCAATAAGGGTAAACGAGCCAATATATCTCACTCTAATATTAGGGGCAAATAGCGTCAAGAGCGTGACCCTAATACCTCACGGTGTGCTAAATAGATACGGATCTTCCGTTTTTATCTCAGTAGATGACTCTATACTGATTCCGCTGCAGGTTGCAGAGCGCCTTTCTAATAAATACTCTTATAATGTGGTTCTTGTGGAAGCCACAAATTCCAGCGCCGTTGCTCCCCTCTTCACCCTTCTTAACACGATTTATGGGAATAGTGCAACTATAATATCTGTGCAGCAGATAGCGCAGACAGTCTCCTCAATTATTGGCACATTGGGCGTTCTTTTAGGATCGATTGCAGGGATATCTTTGATAGTTGCGGGCATAAGCATACTTAGCATAATGATAGTCTCTGTTAATGAGAGGACAAGGGAGATAGGCATACTCAAATCGATAGGTTTCAAGAAGAGGGATGTTCTAGTGCTCTTTCTATCCGAAGCCATAGTGATAGGCTTTGCGGGAGGAATATTGGGCGTTGTCGCAGGCGTTGGCGGATCTTACTTGCTGCCAGCATTGATATCACATCAACTCACATCAAGCTCAAGCAGCTCTGGTGGGGGAATCGGTGGATCTTCAGGCAATGCAGCATCAAGCTTTTCATTCTCTCCATTGATACAGCCCTCAGTTTTGGTACTCGCCATAGTCATAGCATTGGTTGTAAGCATAGTTGCAAGCCTTTATCCTGCATGGAAAGCTTCAACTATAGATCCGATAACAGCATTAAGGTCCGAATAAATGTTTATTGCAGTGGTTGCATGGATAAGATCAAAGTTCTTGGAATCGCAGGAAGCTTAAGAAAGAACTCTTTCAACAAGGAGCTACTGAGATGTGCATCTGAAGAAGCCGGAGAGAATGTTAGCCTTGAGATATTCGATCTTGAGGGAATACCAATCTTCAATCAGGACCAGGAGAATGAACCAATAGAAAAAGTCCTTGAGTTCAAATCCAGGATCAAGAGTGCAGATGCAATACTTATCGCAACCCCAGAATATAATTATTCAATACCTGGTCCGCTCAAGAACGCAATGGACTGGGCATCAAGGCCTCCCGGAGATAATGTATGGAATGAAAAGCCAGTAGCCATTATGAGCGCAGCTGGCGGTTATCTCGGGGGATCACGGGCACAGTACCATCTCAGACAGACATTTATTTATCTCAACATGCACCCTATCAATAAACCTGAAGTCATAGTCCCATTCTTTAATGAGAAGGTAGACTCAGAAGGTAGGCTTGTCGACAAGCACACCCGAGAGAAGGTGAGGGAGCTCGTCGCAGCGCTTTATTCGTGGACAATTCGATTAAAAAGTTGATAGCATTGGGTGAAGGAAACATAAATATGATTGTGGCTGCGTCCGTTGGTCTCGGAGCGATAATAGGCGCTGGCATATTTGTCTTAAGCGGGACCGCCATAGCTCTTGCTGGAGCAAATGCCCTCTGGGCCTTCATCTTAGTCGGAATTGTAGCCATACTGGTGGCTTTCGAACTTGGCGAACTCGGTTCCATAATGCCAAAATCTGAGGGAGCGTCTTACTCTTATGTATACAACGCATTCGGAAGCGAACTTGGATTCATAACAGGAATTCTTCTATACTTCAGCTACGCAACTTCAATATCCGCAGTAGCTGTTGGATTTGGCGCTTATCTGTCAAGCATACTCGGCCTAAAAAGTACCGCATTCTTGCTATCCTTCTCGATAGCATTGATATTTGTTCTGACCATGGTGAATCTTCTGGGGATAAAGAAAGCAGCAAAAGCTGATTTCGGCCTTGTTGTAATAAAGATCTCCATACTCATTATTTTCATACTATTCGCCTTGA
>CAYWXC010000007.1:10960-14210 GCA_964462345.1 Microcaldota archaeon
GGCCTTGTTGTAATAAAGATCTCCATACTCATTATTTTCATACTATTCGCCTTGATATATGCGATGCACTCAACTTCCACACTAACGCTATCAAACTTCTCAGTTAGCCAATCCCAGGGTGGAATCGGGGCAATTTTTGCAGCAAGCGTTGCCATATTCTTTGCATACTCTGGATTCCAGACAATAAGCACATTCGTATCAAAGGTGAAAGGCGGAGCCCCATCGGCTGCCAAAGCCATAATCATCTCTGTTCTAGTCAGCATAGTGCTATACATGCTAGTTGTATTTGCATTGCTCCTCCTGCTTCCGGCGAGTAGATATAGCATAACTGCGGATCCTCTCTCCTTCGCCCTCAAGAGCTCAGGCGCGCCAACATGGTTATTTATCATTGTGGATATAGGGGCATTGATAGCTACTGCATCAGCTACTCTTGCCATGATTCTCAGCTCCTCTAGAATACTTTACCAGATAAGCAATGACAAGCTTCTTCCAAAGCAGCTTAGAAAGTATAATAAAAGGAAAGACGTCGCTGCAAATGGCGTGATACTCTCCGCAATAATTGGGGTAATAATGCTTTTCTCAGGCAACTTATTTGTCATAGTTGCGATAGCCAACTTTGGTCTCCTCTTTTCTTATCTTATGGCCAGCCTTGCAGTCATACATTTCAGGAGAATCAAGAAATCAGGATCATTTAAGATTCCATTTTATCCATACATCCCGGCAGTCACCATAGTGGCAATACTTGCATTCATGTATGGGATGCCAAGGACTGCCCTTATGATCGGGGTCGTAATGATTCTCGCTTTGATAGTCCTTTATTATTTCTTAAGGGAGGTCGAGGAGAAAAAGATCATAAAGGTAAAGCTTTTCAAATGATCAAGGATTCAGAAGCAGAACTCCAATATTAAGCGCCATTGCAAAAGTGACCCAAATAAGGTATGGAAGAAGTACGATTCCTGCCTTCTTTGATATTCCATAAAACTTTATGATCATAATTGCTATCACTATCCAAAGAGCTACTATTCCATCAGCTCCAAATAATGGTGATCTCAATCCAAAGAAGAGAACAGTCCAAAGAAAGTTGAGAAATAGCTGAATGCCAAATAGAACGAGAGCATTTTTGGATTTCTTATCCTTTGGATATCTCCTCCATATGAAATACAAAGCAATTTCCATCAATGTGTATAAGATGGTCCAAGCTGGCCCAAAGAGCTATATAGTGGAGACGTAAAGAATGGTTTGGCAAGCCCTGAATACCAATCAGGTATGGCTGTTATTGTAAATAATAGGAATTATAATTCCAAAAATGCTTCAGGTATAGCAATGGAGACAACCAAACTCTTTACTCTAATTGCCTCCATCACATTACCTGATCATGCTGTGGTCTTTGATACTTTTACAAATTCTGCTTCCTTGATTAATCCCTTCCTTCTCGCACCAAGGTATTCTACTATCCATGATCCCACAATAGATATCACTATGTTGATGATCAGGGCTATCAATCCAATATAGAGATCCCCGAGTCCTGTGCTGAAATCAGAGGTTGCAAGGGAACCAAAGTTGTTAGCAACTAAGACCAGTCCAATTCCTGAAATTAGTCCTGCAGCCCATCCTAAGCTTAATGGTTTCCAATCAAGCTTCTTCATATAAAGCCCAAGGAATACTGCTGGGAGAAGTTGCAAAATTATTATCCCTCCAAGAAGCTGTAATTGTATTGCGTATGTCAATGGTGCAACGAATACGAATCCAAGGGCTATGAATTTGATTAATGCAGAGAGCCATTTTGCAAGTCTTGTCTCACCTCTTGCGCTTATCTTTGGCTTGAATTCTTTTACAACATTCCTCGCAATCAAGTTGGCGCCAGCTATTGCCATAAGTGCTGCAGGTACCATTCCTCCTATGAATATGCCCAATAAACATACTCCAGCAAGCCATCCTGGTAGCACTGTGACTATCAATGCCGGAACTGTAAGAAGACCATTCCCTGTATTCTTTACAATCTGAAGAGCCCCAGGGACTGCATATACCATTACTCCAAAGAGTGCAAGGAATGCCAGCCCTATTGAATATATTGGGAGAACAGCCAAGCTCTTTCTTAGTGTCTTCTTATCTTTTGATGCAAGGCTTCCGTTTATTATGTGCGGATACAAATATAGTGCAAGAGCGCTTCCTAAAAAGAGGGTGAAGAACGCAGGAACTCCTGCTGCAGGCAATGTCTGGTATGGTACCAGTCCACTAGCTCCTTTGAGCGCGGCTATCTTCGAAAATGCACCTGTAAATCCGCCATATGAGAGCAAGACTGCAACTATAACAACGATAACTGTTAAGAAGATCAGCGCATCCTTAAATATGGATCCCAGGGTGACTCCCCTCAGTCCGCTCGTGAATGTAAATGCTGCAAGTATTATGAATGATATTATAAGCGCTATCTCTGATTCTATTTGTGCATTTGCAATTCCATATAACATGATTGAAAGAACTGCCTGCATCCCAGTGATCTGCAATGCGATGTAAGGTAAGACTGCAACAACTCCAGTTATAGCAAGCGCAATTGATAGGAATCTACTGTTAAATCTGTCTTTTACGAAGTCTGAAGCAGTAACATATCCCTTATTTCTTGATATCTGCCATAGCCTTGGCATTGTAAGCATTGCTATCCCAAAAACTATCGCCACATAAGGGACTGCGAAGAATGCTGTCGAGCCCTTAGCGTACGCTAACGATGGTACGGCAACAAAAGTATATGCTGTGAAAACGTCTGCGCCTATAAGGAACCAGCTTACGTACGGTCCAAGCCTCCTACCTGCAATTCCCCATTCTGCCAAGATATTCAAATTTCCTTTCCTCCATCTAGATCCATAAAATCCAATTATTACAAAGATCACAAAGAGGATAAGGAAGAGTGCTATGCCAAATATATCTACTAACACCTTTTCACCTTACCTATCAATCAGAAATGCTGCTATTATAAAGAAAACAGCAGAGACTGGCAGCATCAAAGTCTGGAACCAATAAAAGAAAGGTAGACCTCCGAGTTCCGGTTGCACGACATTGTACAAGGGTACTGCAAAATAAATCGCAAACGGTATCAATATCAGAATAGCGGCAATTATCTGCCTGCTTTTCTTATCCACAATATCCCCATTATCTTTTTTATCTACGAAAGAAAGATTTATAAATATTCTTAATTTTTTGCAGATGTACCTTAAAGTGATTTTTTATTTCAATACTATTTAAAAGCCTTATTGTC
>CAYWXC010000008.1:0-2348 GCA_964462345.1 Microcaldota archaeon
ATTCGCAAGAACGTCAAGAGCGTTCTCTTCTATTGTTTGTTTCTCTACCCTTCCCCTTTGCATATATTTGGCTATTGCCATTGACTCGAACAGTTCGGTGTATCCTCCAACAATCATCTTCCCTACAGAGACGCGCCCTTCCGCATGTCCTGCTCTTCCAACCCTCTGAACAAGCCGTATCGCCTGCTTTGGTGACCCATACTGTATTACAAGATCTATCCTGCCGATATCTATGCCTAGCTCCAGGGAACTTGTAGCTATTATGTTTTTGATCGTACCTTCCCTGAACGCACCCTCTGTTCTTATCCTTTCTTCTTTATCTAGTGAACCATGGTGAATTCCGATCCCACCAAAAGATTCCTCCTTATTAAAGTATATGAGTTTGCTTCCAAGAGACTCTACAACCTGCCGTGTATTTGCAAATATCAATGTGCCCTTTGAGTCCCTAGCAAGTTCTGCAACACGCTCCAATCGCGCCAATGCTTCTTTGTCCATTGAAAACTGCTCCAAAAACCTTTCATGTTTCTCCTTGGCTTTCTGCGGCATTTCTATTTGGATCAGGGTCTCTTTCTTTCCTTTAAGTTCGATGACCTTTCTATCTCTACCTCCAAAAAGAAAATTTGCAGCTAGCTCTGGATTTCCTATGGTTGCGCTTATGCCTATTCTTTGAAAATTAGGGGAAAGCTCTCCAAGCCTTTCCAGCATGATTGAGAGCTGTGCACCTCTCTTATTATAACAAAGTTCGTGTATCTCATCCACAATGACTACTTCCAGCCCTTTAAGCGCATCCCTCAACCTCTCTGACAACACAACATTCTGCAATGTTTCTGGGGTCGTTATCATAAATGCAGGAGGGTCGGCAGCCTGTTTGGCTCTTTCGCTGGGTTTCGTGTCACCATGTCTTACCCCTATCTTTATTCCAAGATCCTTGGCCATGCTCTCAAGCCTCTTAAGAAGATCCCTATTGAGGGCTCTGAGCGGAGTTACGTAAATGGCTCTAATCTTTTTTGGTTTTTCATCCTTTAATAAATTATTAAATACAGGTATGACTGCCGCCTCGGTCTTCCCGCTTCCCGTAGGCGCTACTATCAAAACATTCTTCCTTCTCGATATTGGTGAAAAGGCAGACTTCTGTATCTCTGTCAATCTCTCATACTTGCTGAAAAAAAGCGAAAAGGCATTCTTTTTATCCGAAGCCAACGACATATACCTTACCTTCAGAGTCAAGCAATGTTCCATTCAAAGAATAACTTATGCTAATGTTCAGCGTTTCTCCCGGAACAAAGGAGCTTATTACACCTGAATTATCATAGCACCTAACAGAAAAGTTTGCGGAATCTCCAGAGGACAACACTTTATCAAAGGTTGCATTTATTCTCGTGCCTGCGCTATGGCAAGAAATCGTCCTTATCGACGCGCTCTTATTCAATATGTTCTTAATCTCAAAGCTCAGCAGATTCCCCGAAAGGATTGCATTATAACACGAGAAATTCTTGGCTTGGCACGTTCCTAAAATAGTTTGTGTGAAATTGGCTCCGGATCCAGAGAACCCTAAATTTTCAATGTTTTGTATTGTCAGATCTATCGCAAACCCCGCATGCGAACTGTTAACAAGGGCGAAAGAAGTAATATTGTGGCTGCCGAATATCCCAACTGTCTTAATCAAAGAAAGATTTGCAGATCCTCCTGTCGAAGGCAGTATATATGTGCTGCAATACTCTCTACCTGACTTATTTTCTATGGTGCCACTACATGTATAATTATTGCTAGACGAATTTCCCAAAATTGTATATATTATCGTATTATTCATTATTATAAGAGCCGACTGGCTACTTCTGCCTATAGATGATTGGTAATAATCTGCAATGGCGCTGCTGTTCTTTACTGTGCTGCCTAACGGCACAATGATGCTTTGATTTTGGAGTGAGAGATTTTCTGAGACATTACTGCAATTGTTCCCTCCTTCATAAACAAGATTCTTTAACCAGCCTTCAGAGTACCAACTACACAGCGTGGTCCCGTTGCCAAGATCCACTATTGTCATATTTCCAAAGCTACTATTCTTTATGGAATATGTTAAATTCAACCCTTTTGCAAAATATGCTATTATCGAGGGATCCAGGTATCCTTGCATCCACAGGTACAGCTCGGAGAAGTTTCTCGACTTCTTATACGTTGACGAAATACGCACTATATAGTTCTGGGTCAAATTTATTAGTGGGCTAAAAAATTGCGCAGATTTGGGGATATACTCTATCGTGCTCGGATCATGTACTCCATAGTACTCTTCAAAATATCTTTGAATCAGGTATCCTTCAATCGTTGTATTTGTTGTGCCATACTCCAAA
>CAYWXC010000008.1:2448-4239 GCA_964462345.1 Microcaldota archaeon
ATATCTTTGAATCAGGTATCCTTCAATCGTTGTATTTGTTGTGCCATACTCCAAAGCTCCGGATCTGCCTATGAATTCTGAAGGAGACTTGTTTGATTCGGCCTTTATAACAACATTCAAAGAATCCTGCGCTTCAGCCCTCGAATTTAGATTATATACCTTTCCCGGATCCAAAACCGCGGACAAAATGTAATTTCCTGGAGTCAAAGCCGTATAATTAAACACTATTGAAAGATTCTTCCCTGGAGGCAAAGCGATGCGATATATTTCTGTCAGGTTGCCCCCAACAAATACACCTATGCTTAAATTGTTTATGGGTGTGGTTCCAGTATTCTTAACCATGAATGGAAAATAGGCTTTTTGATATGGGTACATAACAATTGTTTTATTCAACCCACTGCTAAAATTAACCACAGCGCTTATCTGCGGTGTATAAAAAGCTCTGAAAAGAAGCCCGCCTGCAACTATAACCACAAAGATCATCACTATCAAAAGATTTTCCTTATTCATGGTACTCTCCCATATTTTTGCTTCTCATATTATTTATTATCTCTGTTATCTTCTTTGCTATCTCTCTATAATCTGCCTCAAGCAGGGCAGTTGCCCATATTGATGGATCGTCCTTATCGCCAACATCTGGGGGTTTAAGATAAAACTTGCCTCTTGAATTCTGGACTATGCCCATTTTCTTCATGCGAAGCAAATGATATCTAAGCGTCTTCTCATTTATTCCTCCCCAATTCTTTCCTATGTAATCAATCATATCAACAACTTCAGGCTCTTTCTTTCTTATAAAATAAAAGTGGATAAGTGCGTCAAGAACCGCTATGGCACCATGTCTGCTTTCTCCTGGATTTAATATGCCTAGCGATAGGGCAAGCCATCTAACTGATGAGCGCCTGGTCTCGAGAACTTCCTTTGGAAGCCTAAGGTTTCTGATCTTTACTTCTTTCTCAATAAGGTTTGCTTCATTGAGTGCCATCAAAATCTCCATAATTTACGAATAAGGCAGTCCATCAAAAAACATTAATACCTTATATCCCAACATATATAAATAATAACAGAACAAATTTCTAAAGTATGCTTATTTATCAAGGCTGAGAAAATGGCGCAAAATACAAATCCAACAGACCAGAACAAGGCAAGCGACCAGGAAATGGAGAAATTATTAAGGGACTATCAGATAATACAAGAGCAGATCAGGAGCTTTGCAATACAACTGGATCAGTTGCACAACCAGAAAGGGGATTTGGAAAGGGCTAAAGAAGAGATCAACAAGGCAAGCGGCAAGATATACATAACTGTTGGCGGAGTGATAGTTGAAACGACAAAAGAAAGCGCATCAAAGGACATTGACGAGCGCAGCGAGCTAACCGAAACAAGAATAACCTCCACAACAAGGCAATACACCGAATTGAGAAACAAAGAGAAGCAATACAGCGAGCGTATAATGCAGGCATATAAACAAAACCAGTTGATGTCCTGATGGAGCTTCTCGATTTCAGGGAGCTTTCAAATACGATCAAATCCTTCAAAGGCAAAAGGGTAACATTAACCTTTCATTCTGTCGGCGATAGCGATGGCGTGGGGGCGGCCCTCGCACTTTCCTCTTTTTTTAAAAATGCAAACGTAATAACTCCTGACTTCATAACCCACAACGCACGAAAACTTCTGCAGCTTGCAGGATATAGAGAAAAGATACATGCAAAATTCCCGCCAAACACCGAGGTCTTGATAGTTCTTGACACGAATAACTTCTACGAATTGGGCAAACTTAGAAAATCCCTTACG
>CAYWXC010000008.1:4339-9692 GCA_964462345.1 Microcaldota archaeon
TCAAAAAAGCAATAGAAGAAGCAGGAAACAATGACAAATTGGTTATTTTCTCTCTCTCCGACCTGATGGGCAAGGATCCTGTTCAAACTTCACGAAACATGAATAAAATCAAAACAATAATGATATACGCAAAAAAATTCGGGGCAAGGATGGCCATAATTACTCTGGCAGCCAGAATGGAGGACCTCACTTCTGCCATGCAGGCAATCGCACTAAGCGAACTTCTCGGAATGGACTCCGAATCATCAAAGAAAGCCCTTTCCGCAATAGGTGAATATATTGATAACTAAAAGAAAGATAAGATATTTACTTGTTGAATCTTCTGGACCCATAAATCTTAAGGAGAGGGGCGCGTCTGAAGAATTATCAAAAAATTTGCTCTCTTTTCTCGGGGAGCTGAACAACTACCGGGCTAATCCTCGCATAAACTCGCAGATAGGGGAAAACTTCTTCCTTATCCGAATCAACCGCGGATTCGAGCGAGAAGTGATGGCGGCCCTCGCCACAATAAAACGAATCGGCGATAAAGAAAACGGCTTCTATACTATCCGAACATCGGGTACCGCACAAACTCTGATAACTTTCTACAAGCAGCACATACTCAAAAACTAAAGGCAAAGTTCATCCAGCAACTATACAAAGATTAATATAAGTTGCTCATCCTAAATCGATACTGCTATTTATGGTGTTTTTATGAAGATAAGCGAACTAAAGGCAGGAGCGCAGAACGTAGAAGTAGAGGCAGAAGTGGCGGAAAAAGGAGAGCCAAGAGAGGTCATAACTAAGTATGGAAGGAGGACGAACGTAGCAAACGTTACTCTCAGAGACGAGAGCGGAAGCATAACTCTCTCTTTATGGGGCAAAGACATAGATACAGTAAACGTAGGAGACAAAATCAAGATCTCAAACGGATATGTTGGTGAATTCAGGGGCGTACCACAGCTTTCTGTGGGAAAATTCGGAAAGATGGAGGTCGTAGAAAAAGGTTCTGGAGCAGTTGATTCCTCAGAGTCAGAGGAGGAATCTGAAGAGGAGTATTAATCTCTTCTAAAACTCAAATTCAAGTCTATCTCCTACTTCTGGGGCGAAAGCCTCAAACCCCTCTTCTTTAAGTTCTACTGCGAGAGCCGTAGCATTCTCTGCATCCCCATGCACGCAGACGATCTTTTCTGGATTGCTCTTCCTAATATATGTTAATATATCATCCCTGCCAGCATGTGCTGAAAAATCATACCTTAAGACAGGGTAGGGTATTCTATGTATTCTTTCATCTACCTCTACCTTACCTTCTTCCAGAACTCGTCTTCCGTTTGTTCCTTCTGCCTGATATCCTGTTAAAAATATTTTTGAGTTTTTTCTCAATTTTGTTATATAATTTAGAACAGGCCCACCATTAAGCATGCCTGCTGGGGTCAATATTATATTTCCGCCCTCAAGCGCCCCAATTCTTTCTCTTCGTTCTCTTATTGTCTGGATTCTCTTTATTGCGCCTCTAAGCAACTCTAAATTGTTAAGATAATTGGAAAAGTCCATAGTTATTTCCGTAGCTTTTCTTGCCATACCATCCATGTAAACCTTGTCGGAGAGCCCGCCTTTATGCAACATGGCCAAGACTTCCTGCGCCCTTCCAACAGCAAAGACTGGGACAAGAGCAGTTCCTTTGTTATCTATAACTTCTCTGACTTTCTCTATAAAATCCTTGATCTGAGAACTTCTATCCTCATGGTTCCTGTTGGCGTATGTCGTTTCTATAATAAGAATGTCGCTGTCCACAATCTCCGCGCTTTTTTGCAGAAGCTGCTCTTCAAGTTTGAAATCGCCAGTATATACGAGTTTCCTACCAGAACTTGATTTCTCTATCTTTGTCACCGCACTGCCGCACATATGCCCCGCATCATAGAATGATATATCATATTCTCCGAATCCGAGTGAAGAGCCATACTCATATGGCACGTATCTCCGTGTGAAAAATCCGAGTTCGCGTTTTGTGAATTTTGGTGGTAAATGTTCCTTTATCCCTATCTTTATCGAATCTTCTAAAAGGAGCTCTGCGAGCTTTAGTGATGGTTCGGTTCCAAAAGCTATCGGAAATGCATGCTTATATAACTCGGGAGCGAAGCCGCAATGGTCTAGGTGCGCATGGCTCAGTATGAATGCATCAACCTTTCCTGCACTGATGGGATACTCTATCTTCCTACCAACTTTTACTCCATAATCTAGCAGGAAATTTTTGCTGCCCTTCAGATAAAACGAGGATCTGCCAACTTCCTTAGCTCCTCCTAAAAATTGAATTTCCACAAAATCACAAGGGCTTGACTGTCAAGAGAAAGAAAACTGACTATTGCAGAAGCCAATAATATACCTATGTTATAATATAAAATACTACGGGTTTGGCACACAATACTCTTTTTATTTATTGCCTTAGTATAATAGTTGATTGCATGACAACTGACGAATTAAACTTTATGGATCTTGCATGCTTAATAAAAATCACGCCCAGCACAGTGATAGAAAAGTTGGGTAGCGCAATGAATGCAAGCATATTCGACGCATCCAACATAGCCGGAACGCTTAAGCAGAAAGGGATGATAGAATTTACTGCATATTATCCAGGGCCCAACACCATAATCATAACCGAAGAAGGCCAAAGCCTTCTGAACGAAGCTGAAGCAAAATCAAAGGAGGATTTTGACAAGCTCGACGAGAACATATTGGTGCAGCTTGCAGATGGAAATAGAATTCCCTCCGAACTACAAAACGCATTAGGGCTGCGCCCAAAGGATCTTGCACTGCGCATTTTCAAGCTAGAAAAACAAGGTTTTATCACATACGAACTTAAAAATGGGGGAGTATTCCTCCTGCTTACAGAGAAGGGCTATCTAAAGGCAAATTCCTCTGGCGCACCACGCATGCTCATGCAGGATAATGCTCCTGAAGTGAAAGCCATAAGCACGGATCAGCCATTACATAGCTTAGGGGAGAATGATACTCAGGATATTCTAAATGATGTCTCACAACTCTCAAAAGCGCGGAGATCCAAAGCAAGGCTGGGATTAACTCTTGGAATAATCCTTCTCATAATCATAATCTTGCTTTTAATCCTTTACGTCTACCATATAATCTGATGGGTCGGGTAAATGGGGCTGCTTGATTATTCAAAAGCAAAATTAATTCTTGACAACTACAAGATAAAGAGCATAAAAAGCGAATATGTCTGGAGTGCAGAAGAAGCCGTGAAATTTGCGGGACATGACTCCATAGTGCTGAAAGTTCTATCTGAAAAAGCATTGCACAAATCAAAATCCGGCTTAGTTAATCTTAGTTTGTCTGGAGAAAAAAAGATAGCGCAGGCGTTCAACGAACTGCATTCAAAAGCTCTGAAGCTAAGTCTTTCTCCTTATAAAATAATAGCCCAGAAAATGGCACCTTCTGGAATCGAGATAATAATCGGTGGCAGAACAGATCCACAGTTTGGCAAGTTGCTACTCATAGGCCTCGGTGGCATATATGTTGAGGCGTTCCGTGACTTTGCGCTAAGGGTATGTCCAATAACAAGGCGCGATGCGGAAGAGATGGTCTCCCAGTTAAGATCTCACGACATAATAACACAGCACGGAGCTTCCTCAGACCAGATATACGATCTATTACTTAAGGCATCAAGCCTTCTCGTCAAAGAAGGGAGAATAAAAGAGTTGGATCTAAATCCAGTAATACTACACAAAAGCGGGTACGATGTTGTCGATATCCGGGTGTTGGAGTGAGGTATATAAATGAAGACATTAAATCTTGAACCCATGTTAAAACCTAAAAGTGTAGCTATAATTGGTGCTTCAAAAGACCCCGAAAAAGTTGGACATGTGATATTAGAAAATTACGTAAACGCAGGATATGATGGCAGCCTATATGCGATAAACAAGAATGCAGAGCCCAACGAAACGATTCTAGGAGTTAGAACTTTCAAGAGAATAAGTGAGATAAAGGAGCGAATTGATCTTGCAGTGATAGCGGTACCTGCTCCAATAGTTCCTACAGTGATGGAAGAGTGTGGAAAGGCAAAGGTACGTACTGTGGTTGTTGTAAGCGGTGGATTTGCAGAAATAGGCGAGGTAGAACTGCAAGACAAACTTGCGTCAATCGCTAGGAAATACAATATGCCCACACTAGGTCCAAACTGCCTTGGCGTCATGGATCCAAGATCCAGAATAGATACTCTTTTCTTACCGACGTATAAGCTCAGCAGGCCTCAGGTAGGAAATGTCAGTTTCGTATCGCAGAGCGGAGCTGTTGGGAGCACCATCCTAGACCTTATATCTGGAGAAGGATTCGGACTCTCAAAATTCATATCCTATGGAAACGCAGCGCATATCGACGAGGTTGATATACTCAACTATCTGATGGAAGACGAAGAGACAAAAGTCATCGTAATGTATATTGAAGGGGTAAAAAGAGGGAAAGAATTCATAGAAGTTGCAAAGAAAATCACAAAGAAAAAACCTGTGATTGTGCTTAAAGCCGGAAGAACATCCGAAGGCATGGCAGCAGCACATTCGCACACCGCCGCACTGGCTGGGAATTACGAGGCATACGAGGCCGTTTTTAGGCAGTTCGGTTTCGTAATAAGCGAGGACATTAGCGAACTTCTTTATTATGCAAAGATATTTTCAACAGAACCCGCACCGAGAGGCAATAAGATAGCAATAATAACGAATGGCGGAGGAACGGGGGTGCTTACCACCGACGCCATCTCTGTGTCAAAGAGTCTAGTTCTCGGCGAGTTTTCAAAAGAGACTCAAAAAGGCCTTGAAAAGACAATGCCGAAGCTGGTCAATATACGGAACCCCCTCGACCTCGCAGGCGATGCTGATTATAATAGATATAGTGTGGCTTTGGACCTGATAAGCAAGGATCCAAACATAGATATGATAATTGTCATAGCGCTATTCCAAACCCCCGGAGCCGATTCAAAAACTGCTGCAGCACTAATACATTTCAAGCAATCTTCTGGAAAACCCACTGTTGTATTGAGCATAGGTGCAAGTTACACTGCGATGCACAAAATAATGATGGAAAGCTCTGGTCTGCCTGTTTATGATTCACCCAAAGCCATAGCCTCTTCTCTGCTTAAACTAAGGGAATATTATCTTTACAAAAACGAAGGGGACTAAGCACTGCCTCCGTTCTGGTATAGAAGCAAATCCAGCGCCTTCTTCACGGTCTTTTCTTTGCTTCCTTCTTCAGACAGAAGATCAAAGAGCTCTCTGGGATTGGTTCTAAGATCGCATTTCTTCTCCGCAAGTTTCTCTATGAATATTGATAAGCCAAAATCTTTTATTGAGATATTTTCAAGAGTGCC
>CAYWXC010000008.1:9792-13711 GCA_964462345.1 Microcaldota archaeon
GTGTACTCTTTGGTCATTGTGTCAAATATGAAAAAGCCTTTAGCTTCCTGTTCACCTTCCTTAAGCTGTGTAAGCACCGTGCTCCCAGGTATCAAGAATGGTTTGCCATGGGCCTCCATCTCCACTTTGTTGTGGATGTGCCCATCAATGTAAAGATCAAATCCTACTGGAAGGTCATCGAGAGTTATAAAATCGCTGCTGAAAGGAAGAAGCTCATGCACTGATTGATGGAATATGAATGCATTGAAGAGATTTTCCTCTGGGCGAAGGTCCGCTTCTCTTAATGCTTCTTTAAATCTCTCCTCAGCAATACCTCCAAGCCCGAATATGCATATTCTCTCATTCTCTTTTTCTACAAATACCTTTCCATCGCTGATATCCACAAGAAGTCCTGCAAGGGCGAGGAGGTCAACCGGATCTTCCACACCATACGCTCTCCTCTCATGCGTTCCTGGTATCGCTATTATTGGTAAGTTTGTGAAGTTCTCTCCCTTACCCTCATATCTTGTTACCTTTGCATTCCATGCCTTTCCAGAAAGATCTCTAAATAAATTTATCGCCTCTGCAAGAACTTCTGGCTTTGGATTTCTCATATCAAAGATATCTCCAGGCATGACTAGGACGTCTGCTTCTTTCGATGCCTCTTCAAGAGCCTCTCTTGCTTGCATGTATGCGTCTTCTCTGAAGCGCTCATATCCTAGATGAAAATCTGAAAGTATTGCAAGTTTCATTATTTTGCCTCAAGGTGTTATATAATCAGTGGTCCACTGATTCGAATAACCCACGTCTCCGGTGGCAAATCCGTTGAGCTTGTTCCCTGAATAATCATTTGTGTTCCCATTTAACGGCCACCAGCCTGCAAGGTCCTGGAGGTCGATTGGCGCTCCTCCTATTCCTTCAAGATAAAGCTGTTGCAACGCGCCTGGGCTCAATGCTGTAGTGTATGCTTGAACATTTGCAATGCTGCCATTCATGAATTGAACGCCAAAGAGCCCATATCCTATCGTAACATTCTGGTTTTTGAGCACGTATGTTGGCACACCGCCAATCCCCATCACGGCCCCTCCAACAAGCACCGGGGTCGTATCTCCATTAAGATAAACACTTTCCCTTGCATTCGATTCAGTTGCGTTGGTGATGACCATGCTTACGAAATACCATCTATTTATCTGAATGGGTTCACTGTTGTAGGATATGCAATTACAGCCACCTTTACTAAGCACATAAAGTCCTGCTCCGCCACCTCCGCCATATTCATAGTAACATAAAAAGAAATTTGTTGTTCCACATATTGCTATATCCCACTCTCCATTCTTTACGGCAATGAAATCGAAGAAATCTCTACTTGGGCCTCGTATATCTGCCCATCCAGTGACTGTGATGGTGTTTGATGTCAGTAAACTGTTTGGGTGTATGTCCACCCATGTATCAAGTCCGTTGAACGTTGCAACAAATTTTGGATTGACATTACACAGCCCCTGTCGCGATAGAAACTCTGTAGAGCCGGGTCCCTGGGGCCTGACAATAACGCAGCTTCCTCCTGAGGCCCCTGGAGAGAAGGTGCCTTTATTGAATATGCCTATGTAAAAAAGAACTCCTGCAACTACAACTATTATGAGTATTGCCCACGCATATGTGGCAAGGTACTCCATTGCGCTCTGTGCCCTTTTCATTGTATATCCCAATTGGTTTAATATCCTCAAAGCATTTAAGATATTCAGAAGCTATGCCACCTTCTCTTCTTTCCCTTCCACTTCATTCTCCCTAAAGAGGCTCTTCTCTATTGTTTGTTTGATCTTGTCGGGCGGGTACGCAAGTTTTATCAATTTCGTATGTCCCCTTATCCCTCTGCCTGACTCATAGCTGATTATCAGACCTTGCATCTCAAGATCCGCTATATATTTCCTATACCATCTTTGGCTCTTTGCCTCTTTGTGCATTGATTCTAAGATATCAACATACCTGTTGTATATCTCCCCGCTAAATATGTATGTATCATTTCCTTCAACAAGGCGCTTATACTTGCTTCCCTGCACCGAGAGAAGTGCTATGGCATATATTATAAATTTCTGGTGCTCTGGCAAGGTGTTTACCATCTCATATGCGACTTCTTCTTCTGCAGACCTAGACGCCTCTATTATTTGATCGACAGAGACTGTCTTCATCTTTCTTTCCTCGCTTATTTCTCCGGCTTTTGAAAGTATTCTCAGGGCCAGTCTGGCATCTCCGCTTTCCTTTGCAGCTATGCCTGCGGCAAGGTTTATGGCTGATTGGTCTATGACATCTTTCTTAAACCCTTTCTCCGCGCGATCTTTCATTATCGATGCAAGCTCCATCGAGTTATATGGTGGAAATACAAGCTCATTTTCATAAAGTGTGGAAAGGCTTCTTGGATCAAGGCTCTCCTTAAAAGAAATCTTGTTAGAGATTCCAACAATCGTTATGCTTCCGGACTTGATATCGCTGTTCGCCCTTGTAAGGGTGTATATCAGATCGTCAAGGTCTCTTACAATATCTATCTCGTCAAGAACTGCCACCAGGATCTTATTGTCCTCCTCAATCCAATTTATTATCTTTTCATAAATATCGACTATGCCATATCCTCTCTTCGCGTACATTGGGAGATGATCACCCACAATCTTGCTCAAAACCCTATATCTTGAATTGTAAATCTTGCAATTTATATACGAGATTTTTGAATGGATGTTTGGTATCTCTCTGATTTTATCCATAACGTGTTTCATGCAGGATGTCTTCCCAGTGCCCGTCTTTCCATAAATAAAGAGGTTTCTACCACGTTCTCCCCTTAGCGAAGGCGTTAGACTCTTTACAATCTCAGATATCTGCTTATCTCTGAAAAGAAGATGCTCTGGAAGATAGTGTGGAGAAAGAACCTCCCTATTCATAAATATCTCAGATTCCTTAAATAACTCTGCAAAAGGCTCTTCCATAAAACACCCCCAGAAGAAAGAAGAGTCACTTACTCTTTCTTACATAATTTCCTGGCTATATTTATATACTCTTCTTTGATATGCTCATCTTCAACGAGCGGCACCTTTCCCAAATCACTTAATTGTGCAATCTTATCATTCATTTTAATGCTTCCTAGAAGTTCACACTCAAGTGCCTCAGCAACCTCTTTCGAACCCCTAGGTTCGCTACCAGACATGTTTTCCACAACACCAAGAATGGAAACACCCATTCTTTTTGACATCCTCCCCGACTTGATAGCGTTTACTGCAGCAACATGTTGTGGGGTTGTCACGAGCAAAAACCCATCAAGCTCGAGCAGCTGCATTATTGACAATGGAGCATCAGAAGTGCCTGGAGGTAAATCTATTATGAGATAATCCAATTCTCCCCAGTCTGTATTCTCAAAGAACTCTCTTATCATCTTTGCTATTATCGGCCCCCTCCATATGATTGGTCGCTTGAGATCATCAACGAATATTGCTGTAGTCATTATTTTTACTCCCCCTTTTTCTACAGGAATGAGAGGATATTCAGCTGTCTGAATACCCTCGATCCCAAGGAACAGAGCAAGATTCGGGCAATCAACATCTGCGTCTAGAAGTCCGACTTTATAACCCATATCTTTAAGCGCATAAGCAAGATTCACTGCCGTTGTAGTCTTTCCTACACCTCCCTTTGCACTATACACTCCTATCCTGTGTTTTATTCCGGATAGTCTCTGTTTAATGTTCTCTCTTTGCTTGAGAACATTGAGGATCGAAGGGTGCTCTACCCTTACCGAAGCATTTCCTATCTTCACATCCTTTCCTATAATAGGGTCATCCATAATACCACAAAAGACGATATACTATTCCCAGATAAAACTATTTATAGTAGGATCTTCAAATTTGTGTCGGCCCCTGTCCATTCATGCTTCCGGCAAAATGGGTTCACAAATGAAGCAAGT